>CAYQXD010000056.1:0-17952 GCA_964421315.1 uncultured Thiotrichaceae bacterium
CCCGAATGTAGAAGCGGCAAGGCCTCTGGTTTATGCCACATCATTTGTCCTGGTTGTTGTTATTGTGACGCTTAACCTGACTGCGATTAGCTTAAGAAACCGGTTGCGTGAAAAATACCGTGCCCTGGACGGCTGATTGATAATGGTTAATGGTTAATTGTTAATTGTTAATGAAAAACCTAAACACCGCACATATGTCAAAAATTAACCGCGAACCGAGCAACACTGTTTTTCATTAACCATTAATAATTAACCATTAACAATTAACAATTAATCTTATGACTATAACGACTAAAATTGATCCTTCACTGCTCAAGTCTTCATCAGCGTCTGACTCAGTTGAGGTTTGTATGGATGTAAAAAACCTTAATCTGTTTTACGGTGAAGCTCAGGCATTGAACAATATCAGTTTTCAAATGAAAAAGAACAATGTGACTGCGTTTATTGGCCCCAGTGGCTGTGGTAAATCCACTTTGCTGCGTTGCTTTAACCGCATGAATGACCTGGTTGGTGGCGTGCGTGTTGAAGGCGAAATCATGCTGGATGGAGAAAACATATACGCACCTGAAGTTGATGTTACCGCTCTTAGGCAACGTGTTGGTATGGTGTTTCAAAAGCCTAATCCATTTCCCATGAGCATATTTGAAAACGTGGCTTATGGTCTGCGTTTGCAGGGTGTTAACAAACGCAGGTTATTAGAAGAAAAAGTAGAATGGGCGCTGAAAAGTGCGGCATTATGGGACGAAGTTAAAGATCGTCTGGATGATAGTGGGCTGGGACTATCGGGTGGTCAGCAGCAACGCCTGGTCATTGCCCGTGCCATTGCCATTGAGCCGGAAATATTGTTGCTGGATGAACCGGCATCGGCACTAGATCCTATCTCAACATTAAAAATTGAAGAACTTATACAAGAACTAAAATCGCAGTACACTATACTTATCGTCACCCACAATATGCAACAGGCAGCGCGTGTTTCAGATGAAACTGCCTTTATGTATTTGGGTGAAATGGTTGAGTTTGGTAAAACCAGTGAAGTATTTACCAACCCGGCGAAAAAACAAACAGAAGATTATATTACTGGCCGCTATGGCTAATAAAACAATGAAAAGTGAAAAATGAAAAATGAAAAATGAAAAAAAAGAAGCAACAACTAACCGTACTGTTTTATTTTAGCCGAATTTTTCATTTTTCATTTTTCACTTTTCATTGTATTTTATAGGGGGTTTATTTATGGACACAACGAGTACAAGCCAGCATATATCGCACAAATTTGATGAAGAAATGGAAGCGCTACGACACCAGGTTTTGAAGATGGGTGGTTTAGTCGAACAGCAAATTAGCGGTGCTGTTAAAGCATTAGTAACAACAAATGCACCGGGCGCAGAAAAAATTATTCTAAAAGATCACAAAGTTAATGCGCTTGAAGTAAGCATTGATGAAGCCTGTACGCAGATTCTGGCAAGGCGGCAGCCAGCAGCGACTGATTTAAGAATGGTTGTGGCAGTAATTAAAACCATTACTGACCTTGAACGCATTGGTGATGAAGCTGAAAAAATTGCTAAAATGGCATTAAGCCTGGCAGAAGATGACATTGGCTTTGATAAGCGTTATGCCGGCATACGCCATCTTGCCGATCAGGTGAAAAACATGGTGCACGATGTACTGGATGCTTACGCAAGACTGGATGTTGATGCTGCACTGCAAGTGGTTCGTGATGATGAGGATACCGATAAAGAATATCAAGATCTGATACGTTTGCTTATTACTTACATGATGGAAGATCCAGGAACCATTTCGGAAGTACTCGATGTGATCTGGGCAGCGCGGGCATTAGAACGTATCGGCGATCACGCAAAAAACATCGGTGAATATATTATTTACCTGGTTAAAGGAAAGGACATACGTCACCTTGATTTGGAAGAGGTTGAGAAAGAGATTCTGTCATGAAACACAATGCCAATATTCTGATTGTTGAAGATGATCCCGGCATACAGGACATGCTTAAATATTCTTTATCAGCAGATGGTTATGTGTTGCACCAGGCATACACGGTAAAAGAAGGTTGGCAGGCAATCGAAAAGAAAGCCATTGATTTAGTGTTGCTGGACTGGATGCTGCCAGACAACAGTGGCATTGATTTGTTACACCGTATTCGAAAATACCATGCCATGTTACCGGTGATTATGGTAACAGCAAAAGCGGAAGAAGATGATCGGGTTCTCGGGCTGGATGTGGGAGCCGATGATTATATTACCAAACCTTTTTCTGTGCGTGAGTTAAATGCAAGAATCCAGGCGTTGTTGCGACGTGCCATGCCTGATGAGCAGCCCTTGCAAATCGGTGAATTGTTTCTCGATCCGGTCAGTCACCGGGTTAAAGTCAATGAAACATCACTGTCGTTATCACCGACTGAATTTCGTTTGTTGCACTATTTTATGAGTCATACCGACCGTGTATTTACCCGTACACAGCTGCTGGATCAGGTATGGGGTTCACAGGTTTTTGTCGAAGACCGAACGGTAGATGTGCATGTCAGGCGTTTGCGTAAGCAGTTAATGCCTTACAAAATGGATTCATTGTTGCAGACCATACATGGAAGTGGTTATCGTTTTTCGAGACATATATGACGCCGACTTCTATAACGCCCAGTTTACGGCGAGAACTTGTTTTGCTCGGTGTCTGGATGTTTTTTATGCTGGTGGTGGGTTTAATAGCTGATGCGGTTTTTTTGTTTCTTTTTATTGGCTTGCTGGTTTATGTTATCTGGAATTTATACAATCTAAATCAACTGACTACATGGCTGGCTAAACCATCAAAGCAAACGCCTGAAGTTATCGGCATTTGGGGTGAGGTCTACTATCAACTGTACCAACTGTACAAACGCCAACGCAAGGCTCGGCGTAAATTAACCTCAATTCTCAGCCGTTTTCAAAAATCCACACAGGCATTACCCTATGCCACCATTGTATTAAATGCGTTTAATGAAATTGAATGGTTTAATTCGGCAGCGCGAAAGATGTTTAACCTGTATAAAAAGGCTGATACGGGACAGCGTATTGATAATTTGATCCGTCAGCCCAGGTTTGCAAGGTATCTTTCAAAAAAAGATTTTTCCGAGCCGATACAGGTTTTAGTTAATAGTAAGAAAATATTATTAAGTATCACCTCTTATGGTGACGAACAATATTTAATCAGTGCACGCGATATTACCTCCCGAAGCCAGCTTGATGATATGCGACGTGATTTTATTTCTAATGCGTCGCATGAGTTGCGCACGCCGCTGACGGTTATGTCTGGTTACATCGAGTTTTTGCAACATAAAGCAGAACAGTCAGCCGATAATGCAGAGCGGGTGCCACTGGATAAAATTCACAGTCAAATTATTCGCATGAATAAAATTATCACTGAACTGATCGAGCTGGCAAGACTGGAATCATCTGCGGAAGTTGATTTTATGATAGAAGTAGATATCAATGCCTTATTAAATGATGTCTATAACGAAGCACTGTCTCTTGATAAAAATCAGCATCATATTGAGCTGTTTGTAGCAGAGTCATTTTCATCAGATAAGTCAGATAATTATTCTGCATTAAATTTATATGGTAGTTATGATGAATTGCGAATGGCGTTATCAAATTTGCTGACAAATGCCATACGTTATACGCCTGAAGATGGAAGCATAAAGTTATTTACTACGATAAGTGATAGCGGTATTTCAATTGCTGTGCAGGATAGTGGTGACGGCATCAGTTTTGAACATATTTCACGATTAACCGAGCGTTTTTATCGGGTTGATGAAGGGCGTTCCAGAGAAAAGGGTGGTACCGGGCTAGGGCTGGCGATTGTTAAACACGTGTTAGATCGTCATAACGCAAACTTGCACATTCAAAGCGAGGTGGGTCAAGGCAGCACCTTTAGCTGTCATTTTCCTGCTTTATCTACTGATTAATTAAATCTCTATTCACAGGCTGTGTACTCAGGAGTTACATCGCAGTTCGTAGGGTGGATAAGCGACAGCGCATCCACCATTAGCAACTGTTTTTTGGTGGATGCGCTGTCGCTTAT
This sequence comes from uncultured Thiotrichaceae bacterium, assembly GCA_964421315.1. GTDB lineage: Bacteria > Pseudomonadota > Gammaproteobacteria > SZUA-229 > SZUA-229. Next base: position 4,066 of record CAYQXD010000056.1, read on the forward strand.
CCACCCTACGAGCTTTATCACCTGTAACAATATTGTAACAACTCTGTCACCTGACGTTCACAATTAAAATGCAAACTATCACTCTTAATTTATCTGGAGTTAAAAGACAAATGAAACACATGAAGGTAACTAAGCAGCGCACGTCTGTATTAAGCATGTCTGTATTAAAAATGGTATTAACCAGTTCTATTATTGGTATAGGCTTATTGGCAGCAAGCACTGCTTCTGCAGTAACTGTTGATAAAGGTATACCTGAATACAAAGCTGTTAGTGGTATTTCCGGTAATTTATCCAGCGTGGGTTCTGATACATTAGCAAACCTGATGACCTTGTGGGCAGAGACCTTTAAACGTTATTACCCGAATGTCAATATTCAAATTCAGGCGGCAGGTTCATCCACTGCGCCACCGGCCTTAACAGAAGCAACATCCAGTTTTGGTCCCATGAGTCGTAAAATGAAAGCGAAAGAAATCGCAGCGTTTGAAGATCGTTATGGTTACAAACCGTTGGCTATACCTGTTGCTATCGACGCTTTAGTGGTTTATGTCAATAAAGATAATCCTCTTAAAGGTATCACTATTCCTCAGGTTGATGCTGTTTTTTCTTCCACCAGAAAATGTGGTACTGATAACGATATTAAAAAATGGGGCGATTTAGGTTTGACCGGTAATTGGGTGAAACGTGATATACAGCTTTATGGACGTAATTCTGTATCGGGCACTTACGGTTACTTTAAAAAGAAAGCGCTTTGTAAAGGCGATTTTAAAAATAGTGTAAACGAACAACCGGGTTCAGCTTCTGTAGTGCAATCGGTTGCGACCTCGATTAATGGTATTGGTTATTCAGGTATTGGTTACCGTACATCCGGTATTCGTGCTTTGCCTTTAGCTAAAAAGACGGGCGGAGAATATATTGATGCAACACTTGCTAATGCAGCAACGGGTAAATATCCACTGTCACGTTTCCTTTATGTTTATATAAACAAACATCCTAACCGTCCGTTGGCACCAATGGAAAAAGAATTTATTAAACTTGTTCTTTCTAAAAAGGGTCAGGGAGTTGTCATTAAAGATGGTTATGTTCCTTTGCCTGCTAAGGTGGTGAAAAAATATCTGGGTAAGATTCAATAATTACGAGTAGTGGTGCATGGATGCACTGTTCACGAACCAAAGGACGGAATTACGAGCAATGATGCAGGGATGCGCCGTTTATGAACCAGTAGTGGCACATGGATGTGGCGTTTACGAACCAAAGGATGGAAAGGACGGAATTACGAATTGGTGCGTTTATTGCCTATGTTTTGTTGATTGCAGGGGCAAGTATATGTTCTTGCCCTGCCAATAACCACACTCGGTGTTGCTCGTAATTACTAATTAAGTCACCCACCGGTCATACTCATTAACCGAACAACCTGATCAGGTTTATCTTTAAATTCATGTTTTTCTGGTTTTAGCAAAATGGCTTTAATCAGGATATTTTTTAATTCATCATTACTAATGCCGTCACGTAACAGTGGGCGTAGCTCAACTTTATCATCCTGTCCCAGACACAGATAAAGTGTGCCATCAACCGACAAACGTACACGGTTACAGGTTTCGCAAAAATGCTGTGAAATAGGGGTGATAAATCCGATACGCAAATCTGTGTTTTTGATTTGTACATATCGAGCGGGGCCGCCACCTGGCATTACGCCATCAATAAGCTCAAATCTTTTTGATAACTGCTGTTTGACTGTTTGTAAGTCGAGGTAGTGGTCTGTGGCATCGTCACCTGTTGCGCCCATTGGCATGGTTTCAATAAAACGTAAAGTGAAATCATGTTCGAGACAGAATTCAATCATGTCTTCAAATTCATCATCATTGATGCCTTTCATGGCCACCATATTGATTTTGATGGGTGAAAAATCTGCCTGTTTTGCTGCCATTAAACCATCTAGCACCGGTTGTAGTTCACCGCCAGTAATTTTTTTAATACGTTCAGGTTTTAAACTATCAAGGCTGACATTGATTCTTGACACGCCTGCATTGTATAAATCGTTTGCATGTTTATCGAGTAACACCGCGTTAGTGCTGAGTGATAAGTCGTCCAGACCGGGCAGGGCGGTAAGGCGTTGTGATAGCTCAGTGATGTTTTTTCTAACCAGTGGTTCGCCACCGGTAAGCCTGACTCGCGCAACACCCAGCTCGGTGAAGGCTTTTATAACGCGTTCAATCTCATCAAAAGTCAGCCAGTGTTCAGGCTGTTCAAAATCTTTGAAACCTTTTGGCATGCAGTAGAAACAGCGTAAGTTGCATTTATCGGTTACTGAAAGACGTAGATACTCAATTCGACGACCGAAGGGGTCGGTGAGTGCAGAACTGTTTTGTGTGATTGTATTATTCATACGGTGTTCCGATGGTAAACCTGATTGAGGTTTTAATCAAATACTTACTTACTTACTTACTTGTTTGGCCTCACTTTGCAGTCTGGTTAAGGAAACATCCGTCACCTGTGCCTTCAATACAGGTGACGGCTTTTAATTCAGACTTTAAATATTGCCAATAGAAGAACCTGGGTCAACATCGTGCATGTCAGGTAATTCGTGAGCAATGCCTTTATGGCAGTCAATACAGGTTTTGCCTGCCTCGATTCCTTTGTCATGGGCATCTACTGCACGGCGACCCTGCTCACCAAAATCCATAAATTCAAAGTTATGACAGTTTCGGCATTCACGAGAATCTGTGGTTTTCATATCATTCCAGACTTTTTGTGCAAGTTTTAATCGTTTTGCTTCATATTTTTCGGGTGTATTAATAGTGCCAAGCGCTTTATGCCATAACTCCCTGGAGGCTTCTACTTTACGCACTATTTTATGATGCCATTCTTTAGGCACGTGACAGTCGGGGCAGGTGGCACGCACCCCCGTGCGGTTGGTGTAGTGAATGGTTTCTTTGTATTCCTTGTAAGCCGTGTCTTTCATTTCATGGCAGGAAATACAAAACTGTTCAGTGTTTGTCGCTTCCATTGCGGTATTAAAACCACCCCAGAAGATAATACCTGAGATGAAGCCGACAATCAGTAATGCACCTAATGAATGTTTTGCAGAAGGTAGTTTTAATGCTCGCCATATTCTACAAAGTATCATGCCGTTACATTCTTTAGTCTTTTTGTTACTCATGATAAATTATTCCCGTGAATCATTGCTGTAAATCATTATTGCGCTTTAGATAAAACCCATTTAGTGATAAAAATGTGTGATAAAACTGTTTAGCGCCCGGTAATTGCCCTGACAGGTTCAAAAGTATTTTCAACTAATGGTTTAGCATTTACCTGTGGTACGTGACATTGCGTACAGAAGTAACGACTGGCGGAGACATTTGCCAGTACGCTTTTATCCCGCGCTTCAAAATGTGTCTGACTTATTTTTGTAGCTTTAGCTTCGCGGTAATTTGACCAGCTATGGCATTGCATGCATTTATTTACTTTCAGGTTTATTCGGTAGCTTGTGATTTTGTGTGGAACCAGCGGTGGTTGTTGCACATAGTCTCGCGCTATCGGTTCGTCATCTTTAATATATTTTTTTGCAGTGGGTACGGATGTGTCTTGATCAATATCATTGACACCTCTTAACGAGTGTACCGTTTCAGATATTGCCTGCATGCTGATTCCTGCGGTGGCAATTAATACTATAATCATTGTAATTTTTTTCATCATAAGGCCTCTGCGTGAGAAGAGTTATTTGCTGGTTTGCTTTTATTGAAAGAATGTTTTTGTTTTAATATATGTTGTACTCGGTTGTTTGTGCGTAATCCAAAATGGAAAACATCTTTTGCACAAACATCGATACAACGACCACAGTTGGTGCAATTTGCGGAAGTAATGACTGGACCGACTGGTTTGTTATGTTTTTTGTTGGTATGACCTTTTAATGCAGGTCGAATCACCTGTTGCTCAGGGCACACCATGAAACAGTCCATGCAGTCGTCACATTGTTCACGTGCATCGGCACGTATCCGGATTAAGCTGTGTGTGCCAGCCAGGCTGTAAAAGGCACCTACCGGGCACAGGTGGCCGCACCAGCCGCGTCGGCTGATGAATAAATCCAGCAGGAAAATAGCGAGTACAATAAACCACGCCAGTCCCATGCCAAATATCAGTCCCCGGTGTAACATGGAAACTGGATTGACCAGCTCCCAGGTGATACTGCCAGTGATCATGGCAAGCAGCAATGTTGCGGCTAAAATCCAGTAACGGGTTTTGCGTGACAGGCTTGATGCGCCGGTGATATTAAACTTCTGGCGTAACCATTGAGCCGCGTCCGTTACCATATTTATCGGACACACCCATGAGCAGTAAACACGACCACCGACCAGAATATAAAATAACAAAACGATTAGCGCACCAATGATTACTGTGTTTTCGGGTGTGTGTCCGGCAAACAGGCTTTGTGATAACACATAGGGATCGCTTAATGGCACGGTTTCAAGTATCAGGCTGGAATTTAAATTGCCAGTAATAAACCAGAGGCCAAACCAGGGGCCTAGCAAAAATATAAAAATGACGCTTAGCTGACTTATTCGTCTGGCGATTAACCATTTATTAGCTAATAACCAGCCTTTATTGGCTACTGCCTGGGTGCCAGGGTGGTGTCTGCGGCTCATTTTTCACTTCCTTGAACATTAAGTGTATTCTGCTTTAATGTTTCCAGCGGGTTGCTGCCAAAGGGGCTATCAAATGTGCCATCTCCAGATGAATTGCCGCCGTCAAAGGTAAGGCCTTCACCCTGGTAATCGTATGACTGTCCCGGTGGCAGATGGTACTGACGTTCAAGATCCGGTGTCACCAGGCTTTTACCCGCCTTGTCTTTTTCTTCCCAGCCCCAGCGATAATGCTGACCCAGTTCGCCTTTTGCCAGTTTATGAGGCAAAACGCGAATCGCGGTAGTCTCCAGCACACAGACACGTTCGCATTTACCGCAACCGGTGCAGTGCTCTGAATGCACGGTAGGAATAAAAAGTGCGTGTTTGCCACTACGCGGGTTATGTTCCATTTTCAGGCTAATGGCTTTGTCGATAACCGGGCATACGCGGTAGCAAACCTCGCAACGTAAGCCCTGAAAATTTAAGCAGTTTTCTTCATCAATTAATACTGCAAGACCCATGCGTGCATCGTCGATATTTTCCAGAGCGTGATCCAGTGCACCACTGGGACAGGCTTTAACACAGGGAATGTCATCACACATTTCGCAGGGTATGTCGCGGGCGGTGAAATAAGGTGTGCCAGTGGTGACTCTGTCACCAAATTTTGCCAGTTTTAAGGTGTCAAACGGGCAGTCGCGCACACATAAACCACAACGCACACAGGCACCGAGAAAATCCTTTTCATCTAGTGCGCCGGGTGGGCGGATAGCGCCAGCCGGCAGTGATGTTGATTGCCGCGAATACAAACCTGTGCCGAGTGCAATCAGCGTGGCACCGCCGGCAGCACGTGCCGAATCCAGTAAAAACTTCCGGCGGCTGTTTTGTGCGCTGCGCTGCGGTACTTGTTTGGCCTGTGTTTTCATCATGCTCAAGGCTTAAGTGTATGGTTTTATGCCTTAACCACTTTAACCGCGCATTTTTTGAAATCAGTCTCTTTGGATAACGGATCTGTTGCATCCAGCGTGACTTTGTTGATTAAGACACCAGCATCAAACCAGGGAACAAAAACCATACCCCTGGGCATTTTGTTACGTCCACGCGTTTCAATGCGTGCAGTAATTTCACCGCGTCGGCTTATTATGGTTGCGGGCAGGCCGCGACGTAGACCACGTTCTTTGGCATCATCCGGATGCATATAAATAATAGCGTCAGGGAAGGCGCGATAGAGTTCGGGTACACGGCGTGTCATTGAACCAGAATGCCAGTGTTCAAGAACGCGACCAGTGCTTAGCCATAAATCATATTCTTTATCAGGACTTTCAGCGGGTGGTTCATACGGTGCGGTAATAATATTGGCTCTGCCATCAGCGCGACCATAGAAGCGGATACCTTCACCGGCTTTAACATAAGGGTCATAACCTTCACGATAACGCCATAAGGTTTCCTTACCGTCAATTACTGGCCAACGTAAACCACGATTATGGTGATAGATATCGAAGTGTGCGAGTTCGTGACCTTTTTTCGGTCCTTCAAACTGGAAACGGCGGTATTCTTCAAACATACCTTTTTGTATGTAAAAACCAAAGTCTTCCATTTCGTGGTTATTATATTTGTTGCCAGCGCTGTCAGTAACCGTTTCTTTAGGGAAGCGGTCAACCTGGTCGTTAGCATATAAGACTTCAAATAATGTTTTGCCACGGGTTTGCGGTTGCTTGGCAATCAGTTCTTCTGGCCATACATCTTCCACTTTAAACCGTTTGGAAAATTCGACAACTTGCCACATATCTGATTTAGCCTCGCCCGGTGCTTCTACCTGTTGTCGCCAGAATTGGGTACGGCGTTCTGCGTTGCCGTAAGCCCCCTCTTTTTCTGCCCACATAGCAGTGGGTAAAATTAAATCAGCCGCCATTGCGGTAACGGTTGGGTAAGGGTCAGATACCACAATAAAGTTTTTTGGGTTGCGATAACCTGGCAGGGTCTCCTCATTAAGGTTTGGTGCAGCCTGCATATTGTTATTACACTGTACCCAGTAAGCATTGAGTTTGCCGTCTTTTAACATGCGGTTTTGCAACACGGCGTGGTAACCCGGTTTGCCTGGAATAGTACCTTCAGGCAATTTCCAGATCTTTTCAGCCAGGTCACGATGCGATTTTTTCTTCACCACATAATCTGCGGGCAGGCGGTGGGAGAAGGTGCCGACTTCACGTGCGGTACCACAGGCAGAGGGTTGACCGGTTAAGGAAAAAGGCCCATTGCCAGGCTCAGATATTTTTCCGGTCAACAGATGAACGTTGTACATTAAGCCGTTGACCCAGACACCACGGGTGTGCTGGTTAAAACCCATGGTCCAGTAGGAGGTTATTTTTTTGTTGGGATCGGCATAAAGTTTTGCCAGGCGTAATAGTTTTTCTTCAGAAACCTTAGAGAGTTTTGAAGTGTATTCCAGGGTATAGGGTTTGAGTGACTCCGCGTATTCCTCAAATGAGATTTTACTGAGCTTGCCACCTTTACCGGTTTTCTTTTTCTCCAGCGGATGTTCCGGGCGCAGACCGTAACCAATGTCGGTTGGTGTTTTGTTGAAATTAACGTGTTTTGAGATAAAGTCTTCGTTGTACGCTTTATTCTGCACGATGTAATTGGCAATATAATTTAAAATCGCCAGATCGGTTTGCGGTTCAAAAACCATATTGTTGTCGCCCAGATCGAAACAGCGATGCTCGAAAGTGGACAATACATGAACTTCACAGCCTTCTTTGGTTAGTCTGGTATTAGTCAGGCGTGACCATAATATAGGGTGCATCTCAGCCATATTGGCACCCCATAAAACAAAGGCATCGGCATGTTCCAGGTCGTCGTAACAACCCATGGGTTCATCAGAGCCAAAGGCGCGCATAAATGCACCAACGGCAGAAGCCATACAGTGACGCGCATTGGGGTCAATATTGTTGGAGCGAAACCCTGCCTTGTATAATTTAGAAGCGGCGTAACCTTCCCATACTGTCCATTGACCGGAACCAAACATGCCAACGGTAGAAACAATTTCTTCCGGTTTTTTGCCTTTATTCACTTGCATATCATGTTTTAAGGCAGTCTTGAACTTTTCCTCCATGACATCAAAGGCTTCGTCCCAGCTAACGGGCGTAAATTCGCCTTCTTTATCATACTTGCCATTTGTCTTACGTAACAAAGGTTGTGTCAAACGATCCTTGCCATACATGATTTTGGAAAGGAAATAACCTTTAATGCAGTTAAGACCACGATTAACCGGTGAGTCCGGATCGCCCTGGGTGGCAATAACGCGACCATTTTTTGTGCCAATCAGTAGATTGCAACCAACCCCGCAAAAACGGCAGGGTATTTTGTCCCATCGAATGTCATCTCTGGTCTTTGCTAAAGCCTGTTTAACTCCAGGTATAGTGATACCGGCAGCGGTGGCTGTTGCTGCAATGGCATTGGTTTTAATGAAATCTCTGCGTGTTAGTTTCATTGCTTGGCCTCCTATTGACCGGTGTTTGTTTTTATCTGTTTGATAAGTTTTCTATTTTGTGTGCTGCAATTAATCTTCTTTGTGTAACGACTTATCCTGATTAAGGCAACAGGGTGAGTTGTTACTATTGATCTTCTAATCTTCAAAATGGTGGTAAATCATTGCGGCAGACAGTACCCCTGTCACGTTCTGTATTTCTGTCAGGGTATCAGATATTCCACCCGTATCAGTCTGCTCTACAGTGATGACAATGCGACCATCTTCATTGTTGCCATGTACTTCTACACCATTCATGGTAGCAAGTGTTTTTTCGATGGACATAATGTTTTTTGGAAATGTTTTTACCAATACGCCGCTGATGTTCATTGTTTTACCTCAGGTATTATTGCTGGTAGTATCGACAATACTATTGAGCTGAGTTGCTGGCTGGTTCATTGTTATGGCCTGTACCGGGCATAGTGAAAAACAGGCACCGCAACCCGTACAGTGATTAGTGTTTAAAATAGGGATGCAAATTCCTCCCAGTCGTGGTGGCATTTGTATTGCCCTGGCTTCGCAAGGATCGTAACAACTGCGACATTCCACGCCCCGACTGGTTATACAGGCACTCTGGTTAATTGAGGCCTTGATTGGCCAGGGTGTTTTCTGCCTGGTTTTTAGTAATGCCCGTGGCTGGCAAGCAGCAACACATTGTTCGCAAAACAGACATTCGCCAGAAGAGAAATCGATAACAGGAAAATTTGCCCTCGCCAGTTTGATGATATGCGTAGGACAGCGCGAAACGCATTCACCACAGCCTGTACAGATTTGGGGAAACAGGCTTTCAGTTATCGCCCACGGTGGGCGAAGTGGTGTTTTTTTTCCTTTAAAATCACCACGAAGAAATTGCATTCTGCTAACTTGTGTGTTCACTAAATACTTATCACTTCATCTGTGGAATTTAATGTGGCTAAGCGTACGACCATTACAGGCATTTGAAATGATCTGTGTCAAGTATTCTGTAACATTATAATATTATTTTTTTCTGAAATTGTTGAGATGTTACCTTGCTCTTAGTTGTCAGACTCTCAATCTGCTTAACCCGGAGACGTGCAGCATGGATGTTGTGTTAACAAACTGGTACGGCTGGGCACCAATGACGACAGCCGTAAATAAAATTATAGAAGAAGACAAGAAGATGCGAGCTGCACACGCAGCTAAGCAACTGGCCGCTAAGCAACAGGCGAAGTAACTTCTAAAAATTAAAAAGAGCCACATTTTTTTGTGGCTCTTTTTTTCTTTATCTATAAACAATGCAAGTGGTGGAAACAAATCCACCAGGAGTATCCATTATGAAACCATTTTCCCGTACAGTGAGGCTTGTTGGCAGTGTCGTTATCACTATCGTTGTATTGTCTCTGACTAATGTTGCACAAGCAAAACAGGAAAAACCGCTGTTAAGCGGTGCCAGTACCGAAATGATTGTCTATACCTGGTTGGCTGCCATGGCCAAAATGGCATAAGCAAAGGGCCTTCAATTCCCACTATTGGCGGTACATCGGAGGCCTACCTGATAGAAACCATGGAAGGATATAAAAGCGGTGAAATTCCCTCTACTATTATGGGCCGCCTGGCAGAAGGTTATACAAGCAAAGAAATCAAACAGATGGGGAAATATTTTTCCAGCCAGAAATTTGTAGCCGCTGTTCAGCCCAGTGACGCTAAAAAGGCGAAAAAAGGGGTTGCTATACATGAAGACTACTGTGAAAAATGCTACAGTGACGGTGGCACCTCAGTGGATGACGAATCAGGTATTCTTAAAGGTCAGTGGCGGCCTTATATATCAGCTCAGTTAATGGATTACCAGAATAAAGATCGTATTGTATCGAAGAAGATGGGGAAAAAGCTGAAAACTATGTATAAAAAATATGGCGATGCGGGTATAGAGGCATTATTAGAATATTACAGCAGATGCTTTTGGTGGTTAACAAATCAGAGCAACTTTGAGTAGATTTGTTATCTAAAAAAGGATTCTGTATTTCAGAATCCTTTTTTTTATGGTTTAATAGTTTTTTTAAAAAGAGAGTTCATGTATGAAAAAGCGTAACAAAAGTATTAACCTTTTCACTTTTATCTTCCTGATTATGAGTTTTTTATTTGCACCATTTAATCTTGTTATGGCAGATGAAACGGCATCTGGAAAAACAGTGTCTGAATCGGATAAGGATGCGGATAAGAAGAAAAAAGGTGAAGGTGAAGGTGAAGGTGAAGAAGAGCCGGACTGTGAGTGATTCAGTATTCCGTAAAACGAATAGTGGAAGATTGGGGTATCTAAGAGGAAAAAAGTATGAGAATTAGAACATTAGTAAGCCTGTTAGCCTTATTGCTACTCGCCCCAGGTTTAAGTTATGCGGCAGATCGAAAGATGGTCATTCAGGTCAATAGTATGGACCCAGCAGTGCAAAAGATGGCGTTAAATAGCGCAAAAAATCTTAAAACAATGCTTGGCAAAGAAGCGATTGATGTTGAAGTGGTGGTTTATGGGCCGGGTTTAGGTTTTATTAAATCCTCCAGTTCTTTGGCAGAAAAGGTAAAAAGCCTGATGACAGATTATGGTGTCAAAATAAGCGTGTGTAACGGCACATTAAAGGCTCGTGCAAAAAGGTTTGGTGGACATGAGCTTGAAATAATAGAAGGTGTAACCAAAGTGCCAACAGGCGCTATTCGAATATTAGAATTACAGGAACAGGGCTATGCCTATTTGCGACCTTGATTGTTTCTGATTATTTGTACATTTCCCAAAAGTGCTAACTACTCAATGGTGCTAACTAATTGAGCAGCCCTTAACAGGGCTGGCGTATTAACATAAGCCCAGCCGTTCCCACTAGAATCTGAAGCCCTGTAGCAAAGGTTTTCTAGAAATACTTTTTAGAAAAACTAAGCAATATCATTGATAGGGTACTTTTTTAGCGGGAACACTAGCGGGAACAAATGACACAAGTCAATTTATTAATGTAATTGTTAAGTTAATATTGAAGCTGTCTGGAATATTGTTATTCGTCTCGATTGGTTGTATTAATATAATACTATCCACTCAAATAACATAAAACTCATGAGAATTTATAACCATGTCTAAATTTTTTACTGTTCTGTTTTCATTTATTGCTGGCGCTGTACTGGTTGCCGCTATTGTTTTCTATTCCATGCCTGGCATGATGATTAAGGAGGTCTCCAGCCCTTATTCGTTTGACGAAACCCTGGTAAAAATTGAAGAAAATGCAAAAGAAATGGGCTGGAAAGTACCTAAAACATGGAAGGTAAATTTCCAGAAAAATCTGTTAAAAGTGGTAAAAATTGATATTGGCCCAAATAAACTTATTAAAATGTGTGAGCCGAAAGCCGCTGCCGATATCCTTATTCATGATGAATTAAAGCGTTTATCTGTGATGATGCCATGTACCATTGGTGTTTATGAAAAAAGTGATGGAAAAACCTATATCACTATTATGAACATGAAAATGCTGGGTCTTGTGTTTGGTGACGTGGTAGGGGATATTACCGATAAACTAGCACCACAGATGGAAGCAATGGTGACTCTATAACCGGATTTTCTTTTGTTTTCAGGCTAAAGCCAGGAAACGAAAGGCAATATGAAAACCAATACTACAAATTTACCTACATGTAGTACCTGTGCTGTCCGAGCGACAGCACTGTTTGGCGAATTAGAGCTAAAACATTTAGATCAAGCACGAAGGCTGCGGTCTGCGCAGATGGTCTTTGATACAGGTGAATACCTGTATCATGAAGGCGATGTCCCGGAAAAAGCGTTTACTGTATACAAAGGCTGGGTCATCCTGTTCAAAGGCCTGAAAAATGGAGACAGACAGATACTCCGATTTGCCTTGCCCGGTGATTTTTTGTGTTATAAAGTGGGTAACAGCAAGGTCATGGACCACTCTGCTATTGCCGTTTCAGATGTCACCTTATGTGCTTTCCCCATTGAGCGTTTTCACCAGGCGATAGCCGGTTTACCTGAACTGGCCTTCGCTATTAGCTCAATAACAGAAAGGACGACTCAGCGTTGCCATTCTGTGCTGACCAGTATCGCCAGTTATTCCGCTGAAGCAAAAATTGCATTTCTGCTATTAAGTCTGTTTATTCGGCAGGCATCTCTTAAACCAACAAGCACCGACTGTGTGCCTTTCCCGATTACACAGGAAGATATAGCTGATGCACTGGGATTGACCTCTATACATGTTAATCGTGTGTTGCAGTCATTAAGAAAGAGAGAGCTGATTGAATGTAAACAACGTTGCCTCTGGGTGCCTGACAAAGATGCTTTGGCTGGAGTGGCACAAATCAGTATTCCTGAACTTGAAAATTTAATGCAAGGGACAACTGATTAAGGATACCTCTTTTAACTCCATCCTTAGGTTCGTTAACAGTATTAGCAGCGGGCTTGTTTGGTTTTCCTTGTCAAAGTCATATCCTCTATTACTCAAAAAATACTGTAACTACTCAGCGTGTTACTAGATAAGGATGCAGGTTATTGATTTTTAAGGCCTCTGCAACATGGATGTTGCAGTAGAGCGTACACGGATGTATTTACAGCGACCTTAAAAATCAATAACCTGCGTCCTTTTCCTAAATTACGCTGAGTAGATACAAAATACTTATGGTGCGACAAATATTATTTTATTTTCTTATGTGGATTAAGTGCTTGTGCATCATTTCGAGTTTTTATGTAAGGGTTAGGGTAATAATTCGGATTCACAATATGTCTGCTTATCTGTAAACTTTGTACTTTTATCCTATTCCACACATAGAAACGAAGGAGTGCTAGCCATATGGGCAGAGCCTACCAAAACCGTAAAGAGTCGATGGCGAAAACATCTGACGCAAAAGCCAGAGTCTACAGTAAATATGGCAGGGTGATTTATATGTGTGCCAAAGACGGCGGCATTGATCCTGAGGGAAATCTGGCATTACGTGGTTTGATTGAACGCGCGAAAAAAGACCAGGTGCCAACTCATGTTATCGAAAAAGCCATTAAAAAGGTCGAAGGCGGTGGTGGTGAAGATTTCTCTGTTGCCCGTTATGAAGGTTATGGCCCAGGCGGCTGTATGGTCATCGTTGATTGTCTTACCGATAACCCGAACCGCACCTTTGGCGATGTGCGTCAGTGTTTTACCAAAACAAAAAGTAAGATTGGTACCGAAGGCACGGTTAGTCATATGTTTGATCATGCCTGCATTCTGGCATTTAAAAACGATGATGAAGAAGCTGTGCTGGAAGCATTGCTAATGACTGATGTTGATGTCACCGACATTGAAAATGATGACGGGAAAATTACTGTGTTTGCGCCTAATAATGAATATTTTAAAGTCAAACAGGCATTGACCGAAGCCTTTGGTGAGATTGATTTTGAGGTGGATGAAATTCAGTTTTTAGCAAAAAGCTGCTCACCCATTGCCGGTGACAATGTGGAAATGTTTGATAAGTTTTTAGATATGTTAAATGATCTGGATGATGTGCAGAATATTTATCATAATGTTGAAGTCTGATGTTGAAGCTTGGAGATAAAGTGTAGCGGCTCAGGCTTAACCGGCCAAAGTGTGTCAAGTTTTCTCATAGAACTAATGACTGGGTTCGGTCATTAGAAGACATTAAAGACTAAAATCATCGTCCGCGAAGGTCGCTCCTGCGCTCCATGCGCCCGCGACATTAATGCGTCCATGCACGTCAGTGCAAAAGACGCGAAAAAAGCAAAAACAATAATAGGTTTGTAGGCCGGGATAAGGC
>CAYQXD010000057.1:0-17737 GCA_964421315.1 uncultured Thiotrichaceae bacterium
TTAAAAGTTAAAAGTTAAAAGTTAAAAGTTAAAAGTTAAAAGTTAAAAGTTAAAACAAATAAACCGAAAATAATATTGTTGTACTCGGTTGATAATTTTAAAATTCATTATTCGCTGTTTTTTATTAAAGCCAGGGCTGTTTCAATTTGTTGTTCACTGAAGCCGTTTAATTGATGTTTTCCAATCAGCAGTATCGGTACCGCGCCTGCACCGTGTTTTTGATAAAGTTGTTTTCCGATAGTTGTGTTTTCCACATCGTATTCGCAGTAATGAATATTGTTTTTCTGAAAATAACTTTTGGCGTGATGGCAGTAGCCGCACCACCAGGTGCCTAGCATGATGACATCGGGTTTGCTGGCAATGATTTCCGGTGTGCAATCAATCGTGTTGATGGGTTCATGTCGGCTGAAAACAAAGATAACAAAGGCAACGAAAAAGAAGAAGACAATAAGTGGTGCCATTCCTCTGCGTTTTTGGGATGGTTTAAAATCATCATTTTTGCTGCTGTTGGTTTTTTCATTCATTAGTTGTTGTTACAACTACGTTTTCCGGCTGTTATGCAATCAGTTCGTAGAGTGGAGTAGTGGCACACCCACGTGCCATTACTCCACTCTACGAACTGTGCTTGCCGGTCGTTATGTAATCAGGCTCTGTACTTGCCCAGCTTCGTAGGGTGGATAAGTGAAACGCATCCACCTTTCGTTGGGTATTTCGGTGGATGCGCTACGCTTATCCACCCTACCCGTTATTACCTGTGTAAAACATTAGTAAAAACCTCGCTGTTTCCGCTGAAATTGTCGTAGCTGAGACATGAAGTGACGGCGATAGTAAAGCACAGCACTGGAGCCATTGGCTTTTACATCAATAATTTTCCAGTTGTTTTCATCACGGCGCATACGAAAATCAAGACGGACGGGTAATGTGTCTGGTCGATAGATGCTGGTGCCAACAAAGGCTTCATCCGAGCCACGGTAACGTACACGATGGAATTTAACACGGGTTTTTTTAGCATCAAAGCTTCCTAGATGTTTTGACAGGCTTGATAAAAAGGTTTCGCGTAAATTGCGCTGAAAGTCGGCTTTGTCTTCTGCAGTCATGTTGCGTGCATATCGACCGGTGATCCAGTGAGACATGTTATTGAAGTCAAAATGAGGAATAATCTGTTTTTCTATAAAACCGCGAAGTTGCATCGGGTTAACTCTGTCCGAGTTGCTACTGAATGCAGTTATTTTGCTCAGCGCTGTTTTAATGATATAAGCGGGGTTTACAGTAGTAACAGTTTGTGAGGGGGCGGTCGGGAGGTTAGCAAAAGACCACGATGAAACAAGAAATAGTGTGGCAAAAGTAACTAGTCGTAGCACCTGAGTTTTCCCAGGTAGTATTTGTCGGTGTTGAGTCATCATGGGTTACCTTTTTTGTTATGTGGATACTCATAAAATCACTGTAAAGTGAGATGAATGGTAATCCTATGATAACAGGAATAGCTTGTGAAATAACTTGCGTGTACGAATAAAATACGCCCTGGCTTTGTGATTCCGTCCTTTGGTTCGTGAGCGGTGCATCCATGCACCACTACTCGTAATTAGTAATTTGTAATTAATTCCTGTTACTGATAATAATAGTCGTATTTATGCAGTGTTCCTTTCATGAATTCCCATGCTTCATTGTAAGTAAGGCCGCTTTTTTCAGGGATAACAATTTTTATATACAGATTTTTCGTGTATTTCTTTTGAAGTTTAGCCAGTTTGCTGTGCAGTTGCTTTTTGCTTATTAGTGTGTAGTTTTTATCGCCGGCATCTTTAAAGCGAATGCGTTCTTTGCTATCAATGCGATCAATACTAACGCTGATCATGTATTTGCCTTTGGCAGTGCGTGCAGGTTTGAATAATTTATCGTATTTAACCTGTAATGAGCCAAAATCATCTTCAAGGCCGGACAGTCTGCGTGACTGGCTATCTCGCTGCTGGGAGATGATAATAACCTTCTGGCGTTCTTCAATTAAGGTATTGTGTTTTTTCTCAATATCAATATTTAACTGCTTTATGTTTTCTTTCGTGACTATAAGTTGTGAGCTTAAACTGCTGATTTGATTTTTACTGTCAATGTTAAGCTGTTTGATGTTTTCCTGTGCGATGATAAGTTGTGCGCTTAAACTGTTTGTTTTGCTTTCGCTGTCAATATTTAGCTGCCTAAGGTTTTCTTGCGTGACGATAAGTTGTGAGCTTAAACTGTTTATTTTGTTTTCACTGTCAATATTTAGTTGTTTAAGGTTTTCTTGCGTGGTGATAAGTTGTGAGCTTAAGCTGTTTATTTTGCTTTCACTGTCAATATTTAGTTGTTTAAGATTTTCTTGTGTGGTGACAAGTTGTGAGCTTAAGCTGCTTATTTGACTTTCATTTTTAGTAAGCACATCTTTTAACTTTGTGTTATCCAGTAATATGGTAATGATTTGTTTGTCTTTATCATCAAGCTCAAGATTTAATTGATTGGCCTGCTCACTGGCCTGTAACAGTTGCATGCGCAACACAGAAATTTCGCTTTGCGCCATTGCCAGTTGTTCTTCAAGGGTGGCTTTTTCCAGGGTGGTGTCGTGGATGATTTTCTCAGCCTGTTCTTCTGCGGCCATGCTGGTACGTAACTGATTCAGTAGCTCCCAGTTTTTAATCATCAATATCATCGAGGTGAGCAGGAATATGATGACCACAACCATCATAATGTCGGTAAAAGCAGGCCAGAAACTTTCGCTGCTTAAATGTCTTCGGCGCAGGTCAACAAATTCTTCGTTCACACACGTTACCTTATTTTATTTGCCATTAATGTGCGGGTAGGCGGAAGCCATCACGTAACAGCGATTTAATTTCATTGATATCGTTATTTAATTGCGTCAGGTTTTCAGTATTATTGTCGGTTAATGTGCTGATGTTGTCGCCAGCATCAGTTAATAGCGCTTTAATTTCGTGGCTATTGTTACTTAATTGTTTCAGGTTTGAAGTATTATTGCTGGTTAATGTGCTGAGATTACCGCCAGCATCAGCTAATAGTGATTTTATTTCATTAATATCGGCACTCAATCGCATCATGTTTTCAGCAGTATTGCCGCTTAATGCGCTGAGACTACGCCCGGCTTGAGCAAAATCAGCCTGCGTATTGCCCATAACACGAGCTGCTTCATGTAAGGCTTTAACCAGCGCACCAACTTCATGCAACATGCTATCGCTCTGGAAAGTGAACCTGGGCATGATGTAAAGCGTAGTGGCCTGTTCGATACCGCTTAGTAGTTCAGTCTGAACATCGGTGAGTTTCATGTAGAAATAGCCGAAGAATAAATAACAGACAATGGCCGTTGCTGTGGTTGACAGCGCGGTTGACATGCCATGAATGACGATATTCATGCCGCTGATACCGTCAGCGCTGTCAATAATGTCGGAGGCACCAATGAGTGCAATGGACAATGAAAGGATGGTGCCAAAAACACCGGTAAGAATCAAAATATTGCTGATAAAACGCGGTAAACTCAAACGGGTGCTTTCAGTCGCCGACAGGGTGGCGGCAAGCGCACTGTGGTTAACGGCGACATTGTGTTTGCTGATTTCAAGTACAGAAATATAGCGGTTATAAATCAGGCTTTTTTTGTCGATCTTACCGGTTGGTAAGGTTTTGTTATGGTGTACGTTTTTTATAAATTGAGCCAGTGCGTTTTCTTCACTGCCATAGTGTATAAGCAGGTAGATGATTCGGAATGCGCCAACAAGGAATATGCCAAGAATGCTGCTATTGACGATATAACCAATATTGGTTTCCTGATGTTTAAAATAAAAATTTGACAGGAATTCAAGATTTATTAGTATTAAAAATCCAGCTATAAGCGAGAGCATTAAAAACTGGAATAAAACGTTACGACTATAATTTTCTTTGAATTGAACCATAAACGTGCCTGCTACTGCTTCTGTTGTTATTGGTTGAAGGTGAGCATAAAAAATGCTTATTGTACGCTTATATAGCTAGTGATGCCTTAGCATAAGGTTATAAGTTATAAGTTGTAAGTTTGCAGTTCGCAGGTTGGGGTGAGGCACGAACCCCAATCTACGATCTGATATTCATATGGGTTATTTGTCCATCCTTTGGTCCGTGACCGGCACATCCATGTGCCACTACTCCATCCTTTGGTTCGTAAACGGCACGTCCATGTGCCACTACTGTTGGGGTTCGTGCCTCACCCCGACCTACAGGCTAATTAAATCAGGGCACCTCTAAAAACCATCTTTTTGTCCGATTTCGGTGTTGGATGGATTTCTGCGAGCCTCATGTATTGCATATACACTGCGGTTCTCAAAATCCATCCGCCTTGAACTCGAACAAAAATCCAGGTTTTTAGAGATGCCCATCAGTATAACCTATCACTCATCCAGCGTTTTTCGTATACGCAACGTCAGCTCTTCCTGTGTGTATGGTTTACTCAGCAGATTGGCTTTAAATTGTGCCTGGCCATTTCTTGCTATTGCCATATCGGTGTAACCGGATGTGAGTAAAACCTTGAGTAAGGGATATTGTTTGCATGCCTGTTCAGCTAGTTCGAAACCATTCATGCCGCCGGGCATGATAATGTCACTGAACATCAGGTCGATTGTTGCCTCTGTTGCCAGAACCTGTAACGCTACACTGGCATTAGTTGCCGTTAATACCTTATAGCCCAATGCCTGCAGGGTTTCTTTGACCAGTTCTATTAGTGCTGTTTCATCATCCACTACCAGTATGGTGTCTTTGCCGCCGGGCAGTTTATTTGTACCTACACCATTTTCTGTAGCCTTTTTCTCCTGTTTTTCGCGCAATGCGCGAGGCAGATAAAGTCGAAACGTGGTGCCGATACCCGCTTCGCTATAAACCTTGATGCTACCACCGCTGCGTTCAATAAAACCAAACACCATCGCCAGTCCCAGACCGGTGCCTTTGCCGACCTCTTTGGTGGTAAAAAAAGGCTCAAAAATACGATCCTGAATCTCAAGTGGCATGCCTTCGCCATTATCACTGATCGCCAACTGTACATACTCACCTGGCACAGCACCCACATTGTTTTTACAATAGGCTTCATCAAGTACGCAGTTACGTGTCTCAATGGTCAAATTCCCACTGCCAGCCATGGCATCGCGGGCATTCAGTGCCATGTTTAACAATACATCTTCAAAGTCGCCAGCATCAATTTCTGTAAGCCACAGATCATCGGCAAGGTGATGCATAATTTCTATCTGTGGGGTCAGCGAACGCGCCAGAAGATTGTGTATGTCCGTTATTACCTGGTTGATATTGGTTATTGTGGTAATGGAGTTATCACGGCTCGAAAAGCCAAGTAGTTTTTTTGTCAGGTCTGCAGCGCGTTGTGCCGAATATTTGATGTTATCCAGTCTTTTTTGTATTTTGTCATCTGTCTTTAGTTGGCGATTGAGCAGATCCAGATTGCCAAGGATAATACTCAGAATGTTATTAAAGTCGTGCGCGATGCCACCGGTCAACTGACCAACGGCTTCCATCTTTTGCGCACGACGCAGTGATTTTTCATATTGTTTGCGTTGACTAATATCTCGTGTCTGTACAAGTAGTAGTATTTTGTCATCAATGCTGATGAGTGATGCCGAGATGCTAACCGCTATTTTTTTATTGTTTTTTGTTGTACAGATTAACTCTTCTGTTATTGCGGAGCCGTTTTCAAATACTTGTTGGGTAAACGCCTGTAGATCGTGTGTGTTCTCAAGATGAATGGCTGATACCGGTGTCTTCAGCAACTCTTTGATGTTGTATTTGAGCATTTTACAGGCCGCCGGATTGGCATCCACAATACGGTCATTTTCTGTGTCAATGAGAAAAATCGCATCATTTGCGTTAAAAAATATGCCACGGAAACGGCTTTCGCTTTCACGCAGGGTGTGCATGGCCTCACTTATATCGTCAGCCATGTGATTAAAGGTGATAGCCAGTTCATTGATTTCGTCATTATCGTGATGTGAATCAGCGCGGACGGAAAAATCACCTTTGGCAAACTTGCTGGCTGTCTGGTTCAGCCGATTTAGCCTGCGGGTGAGTATGTTGCCCAGAATAATGCCTGCGATAGCGCTAAGCATTAAACCTAAGACAGCGATGGCGGAGCCAAGTATTAAGGTGTCGAGGTTAGCGGTTTCAAGATGGTGTTTTGAAAAACGTATGTTTAAACTGCCCAGGTTGCCCGCTGCATTATTGATTTGCTGACTACGCCAGTAGGTTTTCCCGGTGTTTTCAAATTGTTGTATGGTGGAACCAATATCACGCGTATCATGGCTGGCATACACCACATTTTGAGGGTTAAGCAGTACCGCCTCCAGTACATGCTGGTCTAGTACTGCGATTTCCAGGAATGGTTGCAGGTCATTGTATTCATCGGTCAAAAAAGCAATGCGTCCCAGTTCTGCCAGCGTTTTTAGCGTTATTTTTTCAGTGTTGGCGATTTGTTTTTTACTGTCATTAAATGAGCTGTTTAATGTTGGCCATAATATGGCGACCATCATTATGGCTTGTAGAATAAATATTGTTGCTGCGATGCGAAAGCGGAGTGATTTCATTTTCATGGAGCCTTCGTTGTTCTGTACCTGTGCCAGTAGTCACGGACGATATCGTATTCGCTATCAGTGACTACGCGAAACGGGCTTTTAGTGCCTTCTTTGATGAACAGCTTCTGTGCGTTGTCACTCAGTTTAATGTTGAGCATTTTCTGTTGTAGTTTATCGAGAAGTTTTTCACTTATAATGTCCCGTACCACGAACAGTGAATGTGGAATCGGTGCTGATATTGCGATTTGCTTTAATTGCAGTTTGTTTTTTTTCTGGAACAGGCGTACCGGAGGGGGCGCTGTGCCGCAGGCATCCGCTTTGCCAATAAGCACCTGTTGCATGCAGGAGCCGTGGTTTTTTGTATAGAGCAGAGTCACGTCTGTTAAAAGACCCATGCCCGCCTGTTCCAGCATTGCCCGGGTAAGGTAGGAAACCGCCGCAACAGGCGGTGGCAGGGCAAGGGTTTTTCCTTTAAGGTCGTGTATAGTGTTAATGTTGCTACTGGTTTTGCTGACGATAACAGCGTGCAGGTTTTCACTGTAGGTGACCAACGGAATATAACCATTTTTTGCCGCAATGCGAACATAATCAAAAGGCTGCACAAAAGCGATGCCATACTTCTGTTGTTCTAACTTTTCCATAAACACTTTAAAGCTGGATGAGCTTTGGAAACGTATAGAGCAATTTATTACCGTACTCAGTTCGGCGGCGATGGGTGCGAAAACACTTTCCAGGCGTTGTGCCGATAAAAACGGGAAAACGCCCAGTATGCAGTCTTTATGGAATGTTTCAGGTTTGGCATAAATGCTGCTGTTGGCTGTTAAGAATAAAAAACCGACAAGAAGCAGTAACGGTTTTTTAAATGACATGACTTGTCTCTTGAATTAATTTTTTTGTAGTGACTGAGTATAGGAGGCTTTTGTGGTGACTGCAAACGGATAGCACGGTCGTCCACGGTTAATTTATCCGGTATCACGTAAAAACCCGTTGCTTTTTTAGGCTGGGGATATAAACGCGACCTGTAGACCCGCATAAGGAACGTTGTAGGCAATCTCATGTGTTTGTGTGTTGTAGTTTTCCTGCAACGTTCCTTATGCAGGCCTACGTACTACAATGACTGGTGTGCGTTTATCTGTTGGGGTTTGTGCCTTACTCCGGGCTACGGCAGTTTAACAGGCACTATATCACCCGTGAAAAGCGGTTATTATTTTTCTCCTGAAGATAACGGTCAAACAGCATACATATTGAGCGTGCCAGCAAGCGCCCGCTGGTGGTGATGGATATTTTTGTTTCATCAATGGTAAGCAAGCCATCGTCTGCCATTTTCTGTAAATTTTCCAGCGATGATTTGAAATATTTATTAAAGTCTATATTCCATTTCTTTTCCAGCTTTTTAATGTCCAGCTTGTTATTGCACATTAGCTGGTTAATGATTTCACGTCGTAAAATATCGTCATCTTCAAGCTCAATGCCGCGAAAAACAGGGATTTTGTTTTGTTTTAAAAGTGCTTCATATTCATCAATGCTGCGTACGTTCTGGCTGTAATTGTCACCAATACGACTAATGGCAGTCACGCCCATGGCAATCATGTCGCAATCTGCATGGGTTGAGTAACCCTGGAAATTTCGATGCAGGCTACCTTCCTGCTGGGCTGTTACCAGGTCATCAGAGGCTTTGGCAAAATGATCCATGCCGATATACACATAACCCGCCTGTTGCAATTTGTCGATACACAGTTGCAGGATGTTTAATTTTTCTTCTGCTGAAGGCAGTTCATCTTCATTAATTCGGCGCTGCGGTTTAAACATTTCAGGCAAATGTGCGTAGTTATAAATAGCAATACGATCCGGGTTTAACTCAATGGTGGTGTCCAGTGTTCTGGAAAAACTGTGTACGCTCTGTCTGGGCAGGCCGTACATTAAATCGATATTAATGGATTGATAGTGTAGTGTTCGTGAATCGTTGATGTGCTGTTTGATCTGTTCATTTGATTGCACCCGGTTGACCGCCTTTTGCACATCGCTGTCAAAATCCTGTACGCCGAAACTGATTCGGTTGAAACCAAGGTTATTTAAGTTTTTTAAGCGTTGCCGGTCAACAGTACGCGGGTCGACTTCGATGCCGAACTCAACCATGTTGGCAGCTTCATTGCCAGCAGGAACATTAAAGTTTTCGTGTATGCATTCGATGATCTCAAAAATTTCTTTATCACTCAAAAAAGTGGGGGTGCCACCGCCCCAGTGTATTTGGGTGACGACTCTGTCTTTTGCAAACAGTGCACCCTGTAATTCAATTTCATGTTTCAGTAATTTGATGTAGTGATCAGATTTTGATTTGTCTTTGGTTATAACTTTGCTGCAGCCACAGTAATAACAAATGGTATCGCAGAAAGGAATGTGCAAATACAGTGACAGAGGAGAAGGGATTGGATCCTCATTGCTGTGCTTAACCCCGCCCAGATAATCATCCAGAGTAAAGTCTGTGGTGAATTGAACAGCGGTTGGATAAGAAGTATAACGCGGTCCAAACGTGTCGTAACGGCGTATTAAATCTTTGTTAAAGATGATTTTAGTGTCCATTGTACAGCTTGTATAAGTTAGATAAGAGGAGTGTCAGATGGTTATGCTATGAAGTAACGGGTTTTGTTTGTATGACATACATCAATAGACCGCTTAATTAGGGTTTTTGATTAATAATGGGAATCATTCTAATATATCTATATACTAATACAGTGTAACTATGTCACAGGATAACCATGTCACAGGTATTTTTTACTGGGACATTATAATTTTTACAGTTTGTGTTTTTTTAGCCGATACAAAAAGGCATCTCGACTTAGGCCAAGCAGCCTGGCCGCTTTTGACTTATTACCGCTTGAGTGGCTAAGTGCTTGTTTTATCAGGTCGACTTCCAATGATTCCAGATTAATTCCGTGCTCAGGGAGGTTGTAACCACAATCACTTAAGGCTTTGTTTTCCAGGATGTCTAAAGGCAGATTATCTTTATTGATTACTTCTCCTGGTAATATCGCAGAAACGTGCTCGCAAACGTTTTTTAGTTCACGAATATTGCCTGGCCAGCTATAGTGTTTAAGCAGGTTTAAGGTCTCCTGGTCGAAGCTGCACGCTGCTGTGTTGTTACGCTGTGCAGCTTGCTGTAGAAAATGTTTTGCCAGTTCAGGGATGTCCTGGCGGCGTTGTTTTAAGTTCGGCAGGCGTAAGCTAACCACGCTTAAGCGATAAAATAGATCCTGGCGGAATTTGCCTTCATCCATCAGTTGCAGCAGGTTATGGTTGGTTGCTGCTATTATTCTGACATCAATAATTTCAGGCAGGGCAGAGCCAATACGCTGGCATTCGCCATTTTCAACAAAGCGTAACAGTTTAGCCTGTAAGCTAAGAGGAAGTTCACCGATTTCATCAAGGAACAATGTGCCGCCCCGGGCTTTTTGTACATAGCCGTCTTTTCTTTCAACAGCACCGGTAAATGCCCCTTTTTCGTGGCCAAATAATAAGGATTCAACTAGCTGCGCAGGCAGTGCGGCGCAGTTAATAGTGACAAAGGGTTGTTGTGCCCGCTTGCTGCTTTGTTGTAATGCCTGCGCCATGAGTTCCTTGCCGGTGCCGGTTTTGCCTTCGATTAAAATGTGGACATCGGCTGCTGCGGCAATTTGTGCGGTGCGAATAATCGACTCAAGAGCGGGTGAGCGACCGACGATTGCAGCAAAGTTGTTGTCACTGGAGGTGGGCATACAAGTGCTGTGCTTCAGTGCTGACTATGGTTTTGACCATGTTGACCATGATCCATAGGAATAAATAAACTACCAATGGCCATAAAAATAATGAGCAGACCAACGATTTGTCTGGCACGGGTTGAATGTGCAAAGCGTGTGACCCATGAGGTCATAAAACCGGCAGTAATCAATGTGGGTAATGTGCCCAGGCCAAAGCTAAGCATGATGAGAGCGCCATTAATGGCATCACCCGCAGTCAGTGCCCAAATCAGCACAAAATAAACCAGCCCACAGGGTAACCATCCCCAGATTAGTCCATAAGCCAGAGCCTTAGGTATAGAGGCAACGGGCACCAGTTTTCTGCCAATCGGTTCAAGGTGTTTCCATATCGGGATACCCATTTTTTCAACACTGGCAAGTTGTGGCATCCAGCCGGTCAGATATAAACCGATGGCAATCATCATGGTAATGCCGATGATTCTTAATATAGTATGCCCTTGATCAAAACCGGTTGATTGTAATACGCCGGTACCGACCGCGCCAGCAACTAAACCGGCAATGCTATAGCTAATTAAGCGCCCGACATTGTAGCTCAGAACAAAGGTAAACAACTTTGGTTTACTGTTTCGTATTTTAACAGGCAGGCTCAGGCTTAACGCACCGATGATGCCGCCACACATACCGATGCAGTGTAAGGTGCTGAAGAAGCCGAGTAGGAGGGCTGTGGTTAGGGTTATTGGATCTGACATCATGTGATGTAATGAAAAATGAAAAATGAAAAATGAAAAATGAAAAAGCGCATGTTTTTAATATTTACCTGATCCTGATAATGCAGTGTAGATAAAAATGTAACCAATAAAATTTCATGTAACCCCCATATTTTTCACTTTTCACTTTTCATTGGCGCGCAAAGCGCGCCCGCATATCATACTCGTCAGTATGGGTGATTGTCACCTGTGTGATATCACCCACCTTATAGTGGTTTTTGTCAGGTTTTTTGATATAGACCAGGCCATCAATATCCGGGGCATCGGATGTTGTTCTGGCGATAATGTCTTCATCTGAATTGCCGATGTCATCAATAATAACATCACGGTTTTTACCAATATTCTGTTTTAATTTTTCTGCGCTGATGCCGGCCTGTTTTTCCATGAAACGCCCGACACGTTCCTGTTTGAGCTCTTCAGGCACAGCGCCGGGAAGTTCATTTGCTTTGGCACCATCGACATCAGAATAAGCAAAACAGCCAACACGGTCGAGCTGCGCTTTATCAAGAAAGTCGAGTAATTGTTCAAAATCTTCTTCGGTTTCACCAGGAAAACCAGCAATGAAGGTGCTGCGGATAGTGATGTCGGGGCAGATCTCACGCCATTGATTGATGCGTTGTAAGGTGTTTTCAGCAGAAGCCGGTCGTTTCATGGCTTTTAATATTTTTTGGCTGGCATGTTGAAACGGGATATCCAGATACGGCAGGATTTTGCCTTCCGCCATCAATGGAATGATTTCATTGACGTGTGGGTAAGGGTAAACATAATGCAGCCGTACCCAGACACCAAGCTGGCCTAATGCCTGGCACAGTTCCGTCATGCGGGTTTTAACCGGCATGCCATTGTAGAATTCGGTTTTGTATTTCACATCGACACCGTAAGCGCTGGTATCCTGTGATACCACCAGTAATTCATTGACCCCCGCGTTTACCAGGTGTTCGGCTTCGACTAATACATCGTTTACCGGACGGCTGACCAGATCACCACGCAGTGAGGGGATAATGCAGAAGGTGCAGCGATGGTTGCAGCCTTCGGATATTTTTAAATAGGCATAGTGTTTTGGTGTCAGCCGGATACCTTGCGGCGGCACCAGGTCAATAAACGGGTCGTGTGCGGCAGGCAGGTGTTGATGAATGGCATGCATGACTTCTTCAGTGGCATGAGGTCCGGTCACCGCCAGTACATTGGGGTGGGCTTGCTGCACAATATTGCCCCTGGCACCGAGACAGCCAGTGACAATCACTTTGCCATTTTCATTCAGAGCTTCACCGATCGCATCCAGCGATTCTTCCACTGCAGCATCGATAAAACCGCAGGTGTTGACTACAACCAGGTCGGCACCTTCATAGCTGGGTACAATCTGGTAACCTTCGGCACGAAGTTGTGTGAGAATATGCTCTGAGTCAACAGTGGCTTTGGGGCAGCCCAGGCTGACAAAACCGACGCGGTGGGGTGTTTTTGTTGGATTCATGCGGTGATTGTGTTTTAAAAATGAGTATTTTACCTTAAGTGAAAGTTATAAGTTATAAGTTATAAGTTATAAGCAGCAAGTTGTAAGAAAAGTACGAGGTAACGACTGTTTTTAACTTACAACATACAACTTAAAACTATTTTTTTAATAATGAGTGATTTTGAAGAAAAATTCGGTAGCCTGTCACGGGTTTATGGTGATGAGGTATTTTCGATAATACGCGCCAGTCATATTTGTATTGTCGGTATTGGCGGTGTTGGTTCGTGGGTGGCAGAAGCATTGGTACGCAGTGGTGTTGGAGCAATCACACTGGTTGATGGTGACACCATTTCCAATAGCAATATGAACCGCCAGATTCATACTTTGGACTCCAGTATTGGTCTCGCTAAAACTGATGTCATGTTTCACCGTATTCTACAAATCAATGCGGAATGTGAAGTAAAAACCATCAATCAATACATGGACGAAAAAAATCTGCGTGATATTCTGGCGCGTGATTATCAGGAAACGGGCTTTGATGGCGTCATTGATGCGATTGATAACATTAAGATCAAGTCGGCAATGATTTATTGCTGTAAGCGCAATAAAATTCCTATTGTCACCACAGGTGGTGCAGGGGGGTTGACTGATCCAGTGAAAATCGAAATAAAAGATCTTTCTCGTACCTGGAATGATCCATTGGCTGCGGCAGTGCGTTTGCGTTTGCGACAGCAGCATAATTTTGCACGAAATCTTAAGCGCAGTTTTGGTGTTCCCTGCGTTTATTCGACAGAGCAGCAGCGTTACCCCGATAAGGATGGCAAACCGGGATTTAGTAAACCGGGTGTAGCGGGCTTATCACTGGATTGTAATTTTGGTTATGGCTCATCGGTGATGGTGACCGCTAGTTTTGGTTTTGCAGCTGCGGCAAAAATAATTGAAATACTGGTGAAAAAAGAAACGGCTGGATTTTCTTAATCTTTATGTATGATTGGGGAGGCCTTAACAGTCTAAAGGGTGCTGTTATAGATTAAAACAATCAGCATGACAGCTATTAAGCCGGTCAGAATTTTGGGGAGTTTTAAACATATGCCGGGCAATCCAGCACAATGGTCTTTATCTTTGCAATTTGTACAAATTTTTTTCACTATATACTCCGCAATAAATGGTAAATTCCTGACATTAGCACAGGCCTGCTTTGTCAGGATTTTCTACTGCTTCCGTAATCGCGCATACTAAAGTATTCAGTTTATCCTTCCTGATACTTTGCATCACCTTATTTAATGGCTCAGGCGCTACACTGGTACTGGCAACACGGCTATCTTTTAGCTGTATTGTTATACCTGCGGCATGAATATTGTCAGTTGAATCCTGTCTGTATTCATAAAATTATTCAGGTTATTCTTCAGTTTTTGTAGAATAGCTTTATCTAAATAGAGATAGCAGTCTAACCGTAAAACGCGCATCTGCACAGTCAATAACAGGGTTAATTCCTGACTATATGACGGCTTTTGTTAAATAAATGACGGGCTGTTTCACGAAACAAAATATAGCCTGTTATATGTAGTAAATACTTGATTTATATCAAATGTATTTTTGCTGATTGATTCTGCATAGTATTGCAATTGATGTCCTGCGAACATGACAGGAGAAATTTTTGTGGCGAAGAATCTCGCTTTTTAAGCTTGAGAGCAGAACCCTGTCAGTTGAGATGTTGACAGGGTTCTGTCTTTGTTAGTTTCAGCTTCTGATCATTCTGTACCCATTAAAAACCACTATCGTTTACTTTATGGCATCCGCTACCGGCGCAATCCTTGTTTTGTTCGACAGTGCCATTTTTTCCACCAATGTGATCGCCTTCGCTTCTGAAATCATTCGCATGACAGGCCGCGCAATAGACAGTAGCTCGCTGTGGCGGGGCATATTGCGGATGGGGGTACGGAAGAGTGTCGTCCACGGTATTACCGTGGCAGCCGCTGCAACCCGGGTCCCTTCTGTGGTTGCCCGGGTAGCCTCCTTGAGGATCATGGCTAAAGCTGGTTGGAGCCCAGGCATTTGTTGAATGACACTCGTCGCATTGTACAGTCGTGTTTAAATGACCTTGAGGTTTGAAGGTCGCGCTGCCGCCAGTGCTGTGACACTGATCGCAGTTCCCTGTGCTACTG
This sequence comes from uncultured Thiotrichaceae bacterium, assembly GCA_964421315.1. Taxonomy (GTDB): domain Bacteria; phylum Pseudomonadota; class Gammaproteobacteria; order SZUA-229; family SZUA-229. Next base: position 14,692 of record CAYQXD010000057.1, read on the forward strand.
GAATCGTGAGCCCAGGTACCGCCTACGAAGGTTGCTGTGGTATGACAGAAATGGCAATCCAGAGCGGTCGCTATATGGGCAGGGTTGGTCCTGGCATCCATGCCAATTGCTGTAGAGCCGTCATGGCAGGACACACAATTGTCCACGATGCCGGTATGATTGAAGCCAGCCCCGATGAAGCTACTGGTGGTATGGCAGACACCACAATCCTGGTTGGTTGGTACATGGTTGTTTGTTTTACCTGTAGCAAACGCACCGTCATGGCAGGAGCGGCAGTTATCCACGATGCCAACATGAGCAAAGGTTGCAGGTTTAAAACCGGTGGTCTGGTGGCAGTCACTGCAATCACCGCTAGTTGGTACATGGTTAGGTGGCGGTGTTTTGCCTTTGGCGGTTACGCCATCGTGGCATGTAACACAGTTATCTACAATGCCGGTATGATCGAATACCGCATTCGCAAAGGTGCCTGGTACGTGACAGATACTGCAATCTTCAGTGGTCGTGATGTGGCCGGGATTCTTCCTGGTTACTGCATCCGTAGCATTATCACCATGACATGTTGAGCAGTTATCAACGATGCCAGTATGAATAAAGATAGCGTCAGCGAAACTCGTTGCGTTGTGGCAGACGCTGCAATCTTCAGTCGTATCAGGATGATTTACTGTTTTTGCTAAGGCTCCAGCTCCAACAAATTTTCCATTGTGACACGAAGTACAGTTGATTCTGCCTGGATGTGCAGTAGTCAAAAATGTAGATGCTGCAAAACCACCGGTACTTGTGTCATTGTGGCACAGGCTGCATTCAGCCTGTGCCGGGATGTGACCGGTTTTCTTAGGTGTTGCAATGCCCGTGTTATGGCAGGAGGCACAATCGCCATCCACTACAGCCGGATTATGGTTAAAAGTACCAGCGAATGTAGTAAAGTTGATGTCAACGGTGTGGCAAGAAGAGCAGTTCAGGTTGGTCTCTACATGACCAGAAGACTTGCCTGTGCTGATATTTCCATCATGGCAGGTCAGGCAGTTGCTGGTATCTGTGCTCGTATGGTCAAACGATGCACCAGTAAAGGTTATTGTGTCATGGCAGACGGCGCAATCCTGGTTATCGGGTGTGGTCGGTATGTGATTTGGCAGTTTGCCGACACTGACCACATTGTTGTGGCACGAATCGCAGCTACCCACAAAAGAAGGGCCGGTATGACCAAAGATGCCAGTGCTAAAGGTTCCCGGGGTATGGCATACACTGCAATCCTCGTTGGTATCCATGTGAGCATAGAAAGGGGTGGAAAGTGGCTTACCGCTTGCTTCCCCGGCAAGACCAGTGTGACAGCCGGAGGTGGCGCAATTAACTACGATGACGGTATGATCGACGATTGCGTCAGCAAAACTCTCGGTATTATGGCACAGTCCGCAATCTGAGGTGGTGTCTCGATGAGTTTGAGTATCCGTTGCTGCTATGGCGTTAATGCTTGTGCTAGCTTTGTGGCAGGATTCACATGATTGTAGCGTTGCATCAAGCAAGCTGTGGTTGAAAACACCACCGGGCATTTTGAAAGATAAAATGCTATGGCAGGTCGTACAATCCACATTCGTTACCGGATGGCCGACTGACTGTCCTAAGGCCGAACCAGATCCATTAGCTTTATGGCAGGAATCACCACACTTTGCGCCCAATACTTCAGCGCTGGTATGGTCGGGGTAGGCATCCTTAAAACTGACCGTGGTATGGCAGAAGTCGCATTCAATGTTGGTTTCTGGGTGGTTTCCGGGTGGGGTGTCGGTGGTGCTGGGCGTTTTACCAGTAGCTACAGTACCGTTGTGGCAGCCTACGCATGCTCTGGTGATATTTGCATGATCGAAGCTGCCGTCTGGTTCTAGTGTCACAAAACTGGTAGTGCTGTGGCAGTCATCACATTCGACCTCTGTCGCAGGATGAAATGCAGATTTACCGATGGCCTGTACACCATTATGGCATTCACTGCAGTTGCCAAAAACCTCCTGATGGTCAACAAAGGCGGTGATATTAAATCCCAGGGGGGTATGACAGGCCTGGCAGGTATTGCTGGTAGCGATGTGATTTGGAGACCTATGTGAAATAAAATCACCGTTATTTTGAAGGCTTAAGCCGTTATGGCAATTTATACAATTTGACGACAAACCTGGATGATTCCAGGGGCCGGTCGGTCTTCTGTTATTGTTGACTACGATAGTCTTAATGGCGCGCTGACTGGTCACACCTTCTGCACTGACCAGCAGTTGTACCATGTAAATACCAGGGACATCGGCGGTAAAACTGGGGGTTGCTGTGCTGGCACCTTGCAAGGTGGCAGTACTGCCATCGGGCTTATGGGAGAAAGACCAGTTATAGCTCAAAAGTGTGGTTGAGCCACCTTCTGATTTTGCCTCTGATCTGTCATCCAGTATAACTTCTGCGCCCACTCGAGCGGCAATGATAGGGCCGGGGTTGGCCTCAATATCAACAAAAGCTTCTGTAAAAGGGTCTGTTGGTGTTGTTTCGACCAGGTCTTCGGATCCGCCGCCGCAGCCCACGACAAAAAAAACAAATAGTGATGCAAATAAGTAGGCAATTAGTGTTCTGACCATTTTTTGAGCTACCATAGTAAACCGCTGCAGGTGTTATTGTGAATTAAAAAGCAGGCATTTCCTACGCCGCTTATATTTCGTATTTTGGGGTTTCTTTTTCAGTCACGTGAAGCCGTGATTGACATTTAAGTATGCGATAAGCGGTTATGCTTAAAGTTACAGCGAATTACTTTTGGTTTCTTTTTCAGCCATGAGAACCGTAACTGACATTTTAAGTACGATAAACGCTTTGCGCTTAAAGTAATGTGGGAATATTATACCATATTTAGAAAAATTGTCGATTTTTTGACAATCATCAAGAAAACTGTCGTTTTTCTGACAATAATTGTGTTTAGTTAAAAACTTTCAAATTTTTCTCTAATATTTTTGTGAATGTTAATCAGGTTGGTTTTGTTTTCTGCGGGCAGGCTTTCAAGGGAATCTATTTTTTTATCGTAATCGTC
>CAYQXD010000058.1:0-17277 GCA_964421315.1 uncultured Thiotrichaceae bacterium
TATGTCCATGGATGGACGGTATTTCGCAAAGAGCCATGGATGGCGGTGCGATCATCTAGATTGTTGCTTGATATATTGCGTATACGATACCTAAGACTAAAAACCAGGCAGACGTTTCTATAATTATTGTTTCTTTCAGATTATTTTTTTTAGATTCCATTGTATTATCCTTGTATGTTATTGACATCCTGGCACATGCAAAACGTATGCCAGAAAAATAGTTATATTAAAAACAGGTTAATAATGGGGGTTGCATAAGTAGTTGCCAGCTTTATAGGCAACAGCAAGCCCTTCATATAGGCATTTTGGTTATTTTTAACTAACATTTTCTGATGTCAGCTTTTCTGAACTATATTTGAACATTGACGATGAGTAGTTAACAAAAATGTCAGTTTTTAGACATAAGTTGTTATTAATTTGTCATTTGTTTCCCTGGGGAATGATTAAAAACTATATATTTTAGTGTGGTTTCTTATACCGATACTGCTACATTAAACCTTAATAAATATGCTTTCATAACATACTGATATTGCATTAATTTTCATTATATTATAGAATTCTAATATTCATCCTTAGGTTCGTTAATCGCACCGCCATCCTTGGCTCCTTGCGCCATAATTGCAAACATGGCCTTCCATCCATGGACATAACGGTACATCCGTGTGCCACTACTGATTTTTATTATGATTTTTGAAAAATACTGCTGCAATGTTGTGCAGAAAATATTGAATGAAGGCGGGCAGCTTATTGATGTGCGATCTTCTGTCGAATTCAACCAGGGCGCTTTAAGTGGCGCAATTAATATGCCAATTGAGAACTTCCAGTATCTTAAAGACGATATTAATACGGGCAAACCCGTTTTACTGTATTGTCGCTCGGGCGCACGCTCTGAAATGGTGAAAAGATACCTGGAACAACTTGGTTTTGACCAGGTTCATAATATAGGTGGCTACCAGCAATTTGCTGGCTGCTAACGACATTCAGCTTAGCAACGATCGGATAAGAATAATGATAATGACTTATGAAATTTCAGTAGAAAATATAAAATGTGGTGGCTGCGCCGGCACCATTAGCAAACGCCTGAATGCACTTGATACAGTAGGCGATTGCCAGGTCGATATAGAAAATGGCGCTATTACTATTGTCTTTATTGAATCAGCCGCTGATGAATCCGCCAAAGCGGAAGTCGCTCAATTGCTGTTAAAACTGGGCTACCCTGAAACCGGCAGCGTTGAAGGTTTAAAGGCCGCTACTACCAAAGCAAAATCATTTGTTAGTTGTGCTGTTGGCAAAATGGGAACTTGAAAAACAATGGTTAATGGTTAATGCCAAAAATGCCCAGTTGTCATCTCGACCAACGGGAGAGATCTTATACTACGGTGGTTCAAGATCTCTCCCGTTGGTCGAGATGACGATCGAGGCTTCTTATGTTAACCATTAATAATTAACCACTAACCATTAAAAAGTGTTGCCTATGAAAACACGCGAATTCCAGTACCATCTTCCCCGGCAGCTAATAGCTCAAAAACCCTGTGATATTCGCTCACAGAGCCGTTTGTTACATTACGCACGTAAGGAGCAAACAATCAACCATCTTCAGTTCAGTGATATTGTTGATTTTATACATTTTGATGACCTGCTGGTTTTTAATAATACCCGTGTTATACCCGCAAGGATGTATGGTTACAAGGAAACTGGCGGCAAGGTTGAAATACTGGTTGAACGCTTAATCAATAATCAGACCTGTCTGGCGCATATCAGAGCCAGTAAAACACCTAAAGCCGGTAGCAAAATAACTTTGTCTGACGAAGCGAAAAAACTTGCATTTACGGTGACGGTCGAAGGCAGGGATAACGACTTATTTATCCTCACCACAGATAACTACCAACCGATGGCCGAAATTATAGAGAAAATTGGCCATATGCCATTGCCGCCATACATCAACCGTGAAGATACAGTAGAAGATTATTCTCGCTATCAAACGGTTTATGCCGAGACACCAGGAGCGGTGGCTGCACCTACTGCTGGTTTGCATTTTGATCACGATTTACTAAAAAAACTCGAAAACAAAGGGGTTAATTCAGCCTATGTTACATTACATATAGGAGCAGGTACATTTCAACCAGTACGCAGTGAGTCGATTGAAGACCATAAGATGCATTTTGAATATCTTGAAGTACCTCAGGAAACAGTAGATGCCTGCCTGCAAACACGTCAAAATGGTGGGCGAATTATTGCTGTTGGTACGACAACCATTCGCTCTCTGGAGGCCGCTTCAATAAAAGGTCAGCTTGTGGCGTATAGCGGTGAAACCGACATGTTTATTTACCCCGGTTATCAGTTTAAAAGCATCGACGCATTGATTACCAATTTTCACTTACCTGAATCAACACTACTGATGCTGATTAGTGCGTTTGCAGGCAAAAGCGAGACGCTACGTTGTTATGAAGAGGCGGTGTCAGAAGAGTATCGGTTTTTTAGTTATGGCGATGCGATGTTTATTGACTGAAGCATGGTTGTAGGTTTTAAATTTTAAGTTTTAAGTTTTAAGTTTTAAGTTTTAAGTTTACAAAATAATAATAATAAATTACATTAAATATTGGTTATAAATTACTGATGTTATTTGAGTTATCAAAAGAAAATAGTGGTGCACGTCGTGGACAACTGAGCTTTGATCGTGGCAATGTTGAAACCCCGGCATTTATGCCGGTAGGGACTTACGGCACGGTTAAGGCGATGACCCCTGAAGAGCTGACGGGTATTGGTGCCGAGATCATTCTGGGCAACACCTTCCATTTAATGCTGCGTCCCGGTACGACAATTATTCGAAAACACGGCGATCTGCATGATTTCATGCATTGGCAAAAACCGATTCTGACGGACTCCGGTGGCTTTCAGGTTTACAGCCTGGCAAAAATGCGAAAAATTACCGAGAACGGTGTGTTGTTTAATTCACCTGTTGATGGCCGTAAGATTGAACTCACGCCTGAATATTCCATGCAGATTCAGAAAGAACTGGGTTCTGATATTGTGATGATTTTCGATGAGTGTACGCCATACCCTGCGACAGAGCAGGAAGCGATGGAATCAATGCAGTTGTCGTTGCGTTGGGCTGCTCGCTGTAAAATAGCTCATCAGGAGAATAGCGCTGCATTATTTGGCATAGTGCAGGGCGGCATGGTTGAAACGCTGCGCCATGAGTCAGCACATGGACTGGTGGAATTAGATTTCGATGGTTATGCAATAGGTGGATTGTCCGTAGGCGAACCGATGGATGAACGCAATCAGGTGCTTGATTTTACCATACCTGAATTACCCACAGATAAACCTCGCTATCTGATGGGTGTGGGGCGGCCTGAAGATATTATTGAAGCCGTTAAACGTGGTATTGATATGTTTGATTGTGTTATTCCTACACGCCACGCCCGCACCGGTTTTCTATACACGTCAAAGGGTATTTTGAAGATCAGAAATAGCCGCTATCAGGATGATACCCGCCCGATTGATGAAAGCTGCCAGTGTTACACCTGCAAAAACTATTCACGCTCCTATTTACGCCACCTGGATAAATGTGGCGAGATATTAGGTTCACGTTTAAACACCATTCATAACCTGTATTATTATCAGCAGCTAATGTCTGATATTCGAAACGCCATTGAAAATGATCGATTTGATGCATTTGTTGATGAATTTTATAGCAATATCGAGTCATAATAAATCACAAGATAAATCCCGGTGCCACTCCATTTGTGGCATAATATCGCGCTTTTAAGCGGTGCTATTTGGCACTGTCTTTTATTTGAGGGCTTGGCTCGATAGCAAATAAGCTCAATATCACTGTCATCTCGACCAACGGGAGAGATCTTATACAGCGGTAGAACGAGATCTCTCCCGTTGGTCGAGATGACAACAACGGTTAAAGATGTTTCGTGAAAAGCTCTCTATCTAAAATTAACGAGGTAAAACATGAGTTTTTTCATTTCTGACGCAATGGCTGAGGCTGGCGCAGCCGCTACCCAACAAGGGAGTCCATTGGCTTCTCTACTATTACCGATTGGACTGGTGGTTTTATTTTATTTCTTCCTGATTCGTCCGCAAAGTAAACGCCAAAAAGAACATAAAAAAATGGTTAGTGATCTGCAAAAAGGTGAAGAAGTTTTAACTTCCGGCGGCATTCTGGGCAAAATTACCAATGTTAATGATGACTTTGTCACGCTTGAAATCGCCAAAGATGTTTCATTGAAAATACAGAAAAGTGCAGTGCAAACTATTATGCCTAAAGGCACTATTAAAGAAGCAATGGTTAAGGGTAAATGATTAATGGTTAATGGTTAATGAAAACACTGTGTTGCACTGCCTGTTGTTTGCTATTTAAGATGAGTGCCGGTTTGGTTTTTTTCCATCCTTTGGTTCGTGAACAGCACATCCATGTGCTACTACTCATTAACAATTAACCATTAATAATTAACCATTGCTTTCCATTTACCATTAACAACTAACCATTAATAATTAATAATTATGCTTAACCAATACCCACTGTGGAAATATATCTTACTCATTGTTGTTCTGCTATTTTCCAGCCTCTATGCCTTACCTAACTTATACGGTGAAGACCCCGCTGTTCAAATAAGCCATCGTACAAAAGCGTTAGTTGAAGAAGATAAACGGGCAGTTGAGCAGGCGCTCAGTGAAAAACAGATAAGCATTATCTCTACCGAGACTGAACATGGCCGTATCCTGGTTCGTTTTAGCGACACAGAAACACAGTTGGTTGCTGCCGAGGCATTAAAACAGGCACTGGGTAAACAATATTTAATTGCACTTAACCTGGCACCGGCCACACCTGACTGGTTACGCGCGCTAAATGCGGGGCCCATGTATCTGGGTCTGGATTTACGTGGTGGTGTGCATTTTCTTATGGAAGTGGATATGGTGGCCGCCATTAAACGTCTGGAAGAAAGCACGTTATCGGACATTCGCAGCTATTTGCGTGATGAAAAAATTCGCTACCGTGGCGTGCGTCGTGATGATACTGGGTTGCATATTAATTTTCGTGAACTAGCACACCTGCAACAAGCTGCTGAGGTATTACCCAGACAATTTCGTGATCTGGAATTTACTGAAAATAAAAACACCTTAACCATTAAAGCAAGACTAACGGACGATGCGGTAAGAACTGAAAAGAAATCCGCTCTACAACAAAATATTATTACCCTGCGTAACCGTGTTAACGAACTGGGTGTTGCCGAACCTGTTATCCAGCAACAGGGCGATTCGCGTATTGTTGTCCAACTACCGGGCATACAGGACACTGCTGGTGCAAAAAAGATTCTTGGCGCAACCGCAACGCTAGAGTTCAGAATGGCTGAAGGCACACGAGCAGACTGGCTTGAAGCGGAGAGAACAGGGCGCACACCACTCAACGCTATTCTTTACCACGAACGTGATGGTAGCCCGGTATTATTGAGCCGCCGCGTTATCGTTACCGGTGATCAGATAGTAGATGCCGCTTCCACCTACGACACTGAAAAGGGTACACCTGCCGTTACCGTTCGCTTAAACAGTAAAGGCGCTGACAAGATGAACGAGACCACGCGTGAAAACATCGGCAACCCGATGGGCGTGGTGTTTATCGAAAACAAAATTGAAACCAAAAAAGTGGGCGACACCATTACAAAACATCGCACCACAACAAAAGAAGTAATCAATGTTGCCACTATCCAGGGGCAGTTTAGCGCACGTTTTCAAATTACCGGGCTGGAATCACAGGAAGCTCGTGACCTGGCATTATTGCTTCGCGCTGGCTCCTTACGTGCGCCAGTAGAAATCATTGAAGAGCGCACCGTTGGCCCAAGCCTGGGTAAAGACAACATTGAAAAAGGTTTTATGTCAGTTGTTATTGGTTTCTGTCTGGTGCTGATATTTATGGCGTTTTATTACAAAGGTTTCGGCATCATTGCTAACCTTGCATTAACTTTTAACCTGGTCGTCATCATAGCCGTGCTTTCTTTATTACAGGCAACATTAACGCTGCCTGGCATTGCCGGCATTGTCTTAACTGTCGGTATGGCGGTCGATGCCAACGTACTCATTTTCGAACGAATAAAAGAAGAAATTAAAAACGGAAATTCACCGCAGGCCAGCATTCATTCGGGTTACGAAAAAGCATTCAGCACCATTATGGATGCCAATGTCACCACCTTACTTGTCGCCATTGTATTGTTTACCCTGGGTACGGGGCCGGTAAAAGGTTTCGCCATCACCTTAAGCATCGGTATTTTAACCTCGATGTTTACCGCTATTGTTGGTACACGTGCGATAGTTAACATGTTATACGGTAATCGTGAAATTAAAAAATTATCTATATAAACCATCAACAAAAATACAATGTAACTACTCAGCTAGTAGTCAAATGAATCGTAACTGCTCAGGTTACCCCTGGAATCCGTCAGTTCAAGGCGAAAAATGTGAGTTTACACGTGTAAATGACCATTTTTTAACGCAGAAATGGCAGATTCCAGGGGTAAGCTGAGTAGTTACCAAATATTTTAAGTATCAGGTAAGTAATATGTCACACACTATGTCACAAGCGCAAACAAACGCTAAAGTTTTGATTGATTTTATGGGCAAAAGAAAGTCGGCAATGATTTTTTCATTACTGTTAATGATTGCTTCTATAGGAAGCATAGCGGTAAACGGCCTAAATCTCGGCATCGACTTTACCGGCGGTTTTTTAATTGAGGCCGGTTACCAGGAAGATGTAAAACTTGATAAGGTAAGGATCGCTTTAGCCGAAGCAGATTTTGCAGATGCACTAGTACAGCACTTTGGTTCATCAAGAGATATTATTGTACGTATTGCACCTCGTGCCGACATAAATAAGGCAGAAATCGGCGATAAAGCTTTAACGGTTCTAAAAACAACATCGGAGCAGGAAGTCAATATGCGCCGTATTGAGTTTGTTGGCCCGCAGATAGGCGATGAACTACGTGACAAGGGTGGCATTGCCTTATTAGTCGCATTCGGCGGCATACTTATTTATATTAGCCTGCGTTTTCAATTAAAATCCGCTATTGGAGCAATTCTGGCATTAATCCATGATGTTATTATTACTGTTGGTATTTTTGCATTATTAAAAATAGAATTTGACCTGACAGTACTGGCAGCCATTTTAGCCGTGATAGGTTATTCACTAAATGACACTGTTGTGGTTCTCGACCGTATTCGAGAAACCTTCCGAAGTGTTCGTAAGACATCTCCTGAAGATGTCTTGAATCTTTCAATTAACAGGACGATAGCACGTACATTAGTTACCTCGTTAACCACTTTATTGGTATTGTTTACGCTGCTAATATTTGGTGGTGAGATTATTCACGGTTTTGCTCTGGCGTTAATAATAGGGGTTATTATTGGTACTTACTCATCTATATATATTGCAAGTAGCACCTTGATGATGATGAAAATTCATAAGCAGGACTTTCTGGTTGTCACCAAGGAAGTGCTGGTAGACGATGCGCCTTAGTATAAGTTAAATGTTTCAAGTTTTATGTTATAAGTTTTTGAACTTAACTTGTAACATAAAACTTCCTACTTATAACTTCTATTAACCACTGTCTGAAAATCTGTAAGAATAGTTTTTGCATCATGTGGCGGGTTAAAGAAAGCAACAAGTTTGCCTTCCGGGTTCAGCAATAAAAGTGCAGAGCTGTGGTCTACCAGGTAATTACTGCTGCCTTTTTCAGTCGGCATTTTCATGTAAACAACACTCATCTGAAGTGTAAGCGCTTTTATTAAATCGGCCTCGCCGGTTACACCGATAAAATCTTTATCAAAAAATTGAACATAATCGGATAACATTTCTACTTTATCGCGTTCTGGATCAACAGAGATAAAAATCACCTGGGGAAAGTGCTGATTGTTTTCTGCGGCTATTTTCTTTGCCTGTGCTGCCACACCCATAGTCACCGGGCAAACATCCGGGCAGTGCATGTAACCGAAGAAAAGTAAATTCCATTGCCCGCTTAAGTCATCAAGTGTAAAGGTGCTACCATCATCCTTAACTAATGCTGGAATGGCAATTTTACGGGCAGGGGAGAGAATTACACCCTGAATAGGTGAGAAGTTTTTTCTGGCTTCAGCCTCTTCTTTTTCACGAGTGTTTTCTAATGTGTTCTGATAAATTTTAACATTACTGTCTTGCAGCAACAAAGACAACCAGAAACCAGCAGACATTGCTGCAACTGCCGCTATAACGATTAACCCTGTTTTTATCGACATATTACGACATATTCATTAATGAAAGTATGGGTAAACAAAATGTGCGAAATAGTGATCTGCTACCATTGCAATAAACAGGAACATCAAATAATTAATTGAATACACAAAAGTGGAAATAGCTGCGTTTTTTCTTTTACTAAACATCAGCATGAAAACTTTATAAAAGAAATATAAACCCAGTAACACAGCAGAAATTAAATACAGTTCACCACGCATATAAGCAATGTAAGGTAGCAAAGTAGCGATAAACATCAAGATGGTGTAACCCAAAATTGAATATTTGGTAAATTCAATACCGTGCGTTACCGGCAACATAGGCAGATTAACTTTGGCATAGTCATCGCGGCGGTGTATCGCCAGTGCCCAAAAATGCGGTGGTGTCCAGGTGTATATTATTAATACCAGTAATAAACCATGCGGGTCGACGGCTCCTGTTACTGAGGTCCAACCCAGCAAGGGAGGTGTCGCACCTGCCAGACCACCAATAACAATATTTTGCGGTGTGGCTTTTTTAAGGTACATGGTATAAATAACGGCATAACCAATCATACTGGCAAAAGTTAAAACTGCCGTTAAGGTATTAATCCACGCAGTCAGAACAAAAACAGAAGTAGCCGCCATGAGCATGGCAAAGATGAAAGCATTTTGCTGGCTTATACGCCCCTGAGGTAAAGGCCGGTTTTCTGTTCTTGCCATTCGCGCATCAATTTCTCTTTCTACAATTTGGTTAACTGCAGCACCGGCAGCAGCACCGAGGCCAATACCAAGGCTAGAGACGATTAAAATAAACAGCGATATTTCACCAGGCGGGCTGGCTAAAACCACACCAACAACCGAAGTAAGTAGCAATAGTGCTACTACTTTGGGTTTACATAAAGCAAAATAATCGCGCCATGTAGTGTTTTCTTTTGTATTTTCCATTGTTTGAGTATTCATAATTTATTTTTTAAACCCGAGTAATGCACCAATGTCGCCAAACTCATTAGTAATAAAACAGCAACACCATTGTGTGCAACTGCAACAGGCAAAGGTAAAGAAAACAAAACATTGCTAATCCCCAGTGATAACTGAGTAATTAATACCAGCGATAGCCACAGTGCAAATTTATTCCAGCCCACCATAAACATTTTAAAGATTAAAAAGAATAGATAAAGTGTTGTAATTAATGCGCCTAAACGATGCATCCATTGAATAGTGACACGGGCATCGTTACCCAGATGGCCACCAAGATAACTGTTGACACCTTCAGTACTAACCGTAAAGGCACCGGAGAAATCCAGTGGAGGAATCAACTTGCCCTGACAGGCCGGGAAGTCGGAACAAATAATGGCAGCATAATTAGCACTGGTCCAGCCACCTAATGCAATTTGAACAAAGACGATTACAACACCAATTAATGCTAAAGACCGAACCGGGTTAGCCCAGGCGAATGGGTTTTGATGGCGAATGTTTAAAAAAAGAACCAGTAGCAATGTCAGCGTAATAAAACCACCTAACAAGTGCCCCATAACGATAATGGGTAATAAGCCCATGGTAACCGTCCACATACCTAAAGCAGACTGAAAAATTATAATACCAGGCAGGGCATAAGATAATAGTAGTGGCTGTTCTTTTTTACCGCGATTAATAAAACCAGTTAAAGCTAAGGCGGCAACCAATAATCCCAAACTGCCTGCGAAATAACGATGTATCATTTCAGGCCAGGCTTTATGCGCTTCTACCGGTGCGTGTGGAAAAGTTTGATTTGCATGATGGATTTCATGTGGTTCATCTGGCACCGTTAAGAAACCATAACAACCTGGCCAGTCAGGACAACCCAAACCAGCATCCACTAATCTTGTGTATGCTCCAAGCAATACCACGGTAAAAGCTAAAACAATTGCAACAAAACTTAGCTTGTAGCTCAAGCTACGACTTTGTGTCGATAAATTATCCAATTTGTGATGCCTTTAGTAATTTTTTCAAATCGTGTAAAAATTCTTTGTTTGGCTGATCTTGTGTGAAACGCATCATCACGTTACCTCTCGGATCCATAATATAGACTTCGTTATTATTAATGCCGGCGTTGTCATGGATGTTAGTGCCCAGCGCTTTAATAATAATATCTGTATTACCATTAACCTGTATAACACCAGGGTGGGTTTCAGCAATTAATTGTGATAAAGCATCACCTGCTGGTTCAAGGTGAACAAACATACGAGTCAGGCGATGCTGGTTTTTAGCTAAAGAGGTATGAATTTGTCGAGTATCAAATAGACGTTTTTCGCACTGCTGATTACAATCTTTACCTACAAAAGAAACTAATCGCCATTTATAAGTCAGCTCTTTTTCTGGAATAATTTCACCGCCGCCATTCTTTAATTCAAAACTGTTTATATGAACAATAGGATTTAAAATCTCACCATGATTAACAAATGATTTAACATCAACAAAAAAGAAAATAATGTATGCTAAAACGACGGGCGCTATAAAAGCCAGAACAACAAACCAGACAGTATAGGGGTTTCTTTTTTTATCGGCTATTGCGTTGTTAGCGGGTTTTGTTTCTAGCTCACTCATCTTATATTCACTTATATGTTTCAGTTACAGCTATTATCCTTCATTCTCAGGATAACAGTCTTTTTGATAATTATTAAAATTTTTGTTTTGTATTCACCACAATATAAATAACAAATAACGCCAGCGACATAGCAAACCACTGAAAAGCATAACCATTATTTTTTGCGGAGTTTAAATTTAGTACGGGATGGTCATGTTTAAAACTTCCAGTTTCATCAGGGTTAAGCCATAACACCATATCATATAGCTCAACCCCCAATAACCGATTAATCTCGCTTAAATCAATGTACTGTAATACCACTGGCCATTGTGCTGTTTCCTGTACATTGTCAGCTAAAATCAATGCGTGTGAGGGTGTTAAATCCAGCAATCCGGAAATTTCTATTTTACCAACTGGTGTTTTTAATTCAGGTAGATGCTGACGCGTTTTACCCTGAGAAATAAATCCTCTATTCACCAAAATTGTTTTAAACTGGTTAATTCTTACTGGCGTAAAAACATGATAGCCAACACGCCCGTTAAACGTTTTATTATCAAGTAAAAGACTGTGTTCACCATCATACTCACCAATAAAAGTTACCGGGCGATAGCGTCGATTTTGTTTTGATTGTGGTAAAGCATTAAGGCTAACTGGCGATAAACTTTTACGCTCAGTAATGTTTTGTTGTAAAGTATCTTTGAATTCCGCACGATCCAGTTGCCAGAATCCCAGTGACATCATTATATATAAAAAACCAGCGGTTATAAGACTGCTGAACACACCCGGGTTAAAATGATAAGAAAAAACACGTACTGAAACTAAACGATACTGTCTTATGCTTTTAATAATGTTCATAGACTCTAACAAAAAACACTCTGCAACAAAAACAAACCAGGAAAGCACATGATATTCAAAATTGTTATTCTCAGTTTATTACTTGTTGTTATCTTCAGTCTTGGTTCTGCACTGGTTGCCATGGCACGCGGTGATAAATCAGACAAAATGCTAAAGGCTTTAACCTGGCGTATTGGCTTATCCGTGGGTATTTTTATTCTGCTTTTAATCGGGCAGGCCATGGGGCTTATTACACCCCATGGCCTGCGTTAAAAATAGTAAATAGTGTAATAGCTATTTTCACTATTCCATCCTTAGGTTCGTTAACAGCACCTCCATGTGCTACTACTCGTTATTCAATGCCTTTTATAGCCAGTATACAAATATAAACAACCCCAACCAGACGACATCGACAAAGTGCCAGTACCAGGCAACTGCCTCGAATGCAAAATGTTTGTCTGCTGTAAAGTGACCTTTAATTGCACGAATCAATATAACGCTCAACATAATAGTACCCATGGTTACGTGAAACCCATGGAATCCCGTTAACAGGAAGAAAGTGCTGCCATAAATTCCTGACCCCATGGTCAAGCCTAATTCTGTATAGGCATGAATATATTCTTCTGCCTGTAAGAACAGGAAAGTAATACCTAATACGACCGTTGCGCCTAACCATAAAACTAAAGGTTTTCTGTTGCCAGCACGTAATGCGTGATGCGCAATGGTTACTGTTACCGATGAAGCCAGTAGTATTGCGGTGTTTATTGCGGGCAATCCAAAAGCCGGAATGACTTCTGTTGGTGCAACAAATTTAGTATTGTCTGGATTAGTCATTACTGGCCAAACTGCTTCAAATGCAGGCCATAATAGCTCATGCGTCATTGCATTGTTGCTTGCGCCACCTAGCCACTCGACTGCAATGGTACGCGCATAGAAGAGGGCACCGAAGAAGGCAGCAAAAAACATTACCTCTGAAAAAATAAACCATAACATACCAATGCGGAAAGATTTATCTACCTGAGCATTGTAATTATCCGACATGGATTCATTTATAACTGTACCAAACCATCCAAAGAACATAAAGGCAATCATTAAAAACCCGACTGGCAAAATTAAATTAATTGCGCCTGCATGAATAGAGGTAACAGCGCCAATAACTGTAGTGGTCAGTGCGATAGTTGCAATAATTGGTAATTTACTTGGCTCTGGGATGAAATATACATTATGATCTGCGCTTGATGACATAGTTTTTATTTCCTGGTTATTATTAATGTTGTGCCAAAGGTGTGTTAAGTGCAATCTGTCGAGAATTTATCCGTAGATAATCATCTGCTGATGCAGTTGCGTCCTCTGACCCTGGTTTTATAAAAAATGTATACGACAGAGTTATCTCGCGAATATCTTCATCAATCGCGGGATCAACAATAAACACCACTGGCATTATTTTCTCTTCGCCAGCTTTTAATAGTTGTTCAGTAAAACAGAAACATTCTGTTTTTTGAAAATAGGCAGCAGCCTGTCCCGGTGAAACACTGGGTGTTGCCGTACCGATGATATCTCTATTGGTTTTATTTCGGGCAACAAATTCAACTCGGGTAACCTCACCGGGATGTACAGTAACGGAATAAGTTAAGGCTTTAAATTGCCAGGGCATGCCGTCATTTGTATTTGCCAAAAACTCTACTTTTATTTTTCTACTGGTATCAACCTGCATTTGTTCTTCAGATACATATTGCACACCTGTTTTACCGTTTAACCCCGTGTACTCGCAGAAGACATCATACAAAGGAACTAAAGCAAATCCAAAACAAAACATACCAAGCACAACAAATGATAAGTTTTGTAACACTTTTTTATTGTCCTTATCTTGTTTGTTTAAATCTACAGTCATTTACTTATCACTTAATTGCAAGACTGGTAATTAAATATTTCTGCCCTAAACAACATCTACTTAACCGTTGGTGGTGTAGTAAAACTATGAAATGGAGCAGGTGAGGGTAATGTCCACTCTAAACCTTCTGCACCTTCCCAAACCTGATCTGTTGCCTTTTCTGTTGATTTACCACGAATGGTTTTAATGACGTTGTACAGTAAAATCAATTGTGCAAAACCAAAAACAAAAGCACCTACCGAAGCAATTGCATTAAATTCAGCAAACTGCATATTGTAGTCAGGAATACGACGTGGCATACCGGCTAGTCCAACAAAGTGCATAGGGAAGAAAAGTACATTAACTGAGACTGTTGATACCCAGAAATGCAGTTTACCCAGACTTTCATCATACATATTGCCAGTCCATTTCGGCAGCCAAAAATATATTGCTGCGAAAATAGAGAACAAAGAACCGGTTACTAATACATAATGAAAGTGCGCTACTACAAAATAAGTATCGTGATACTGGAAATCAGCAGGCACAATACTTAGCATCAAACCGGTAAAGCCACCAATGGTAAACATAAAAATGAAACCAATAGCAAACAACATCGGTGTTTCAAAGGTTAACGAGCCCTGCCACATGGTGCTTACCCAATTAAAAACTTTTACTCCCGTTGGTACCGCAATCAACATGGTGGCATACATAAAGAACAACTCAGTAGCAACGGGCATGCCGGTAGTAAACATATGGTGAGCCCATACGATGAATGACAGGAACGCAATAGAGGAGGTTGCATAAACCATTGAGGTGTAACCAAAAAGCTTTTTACGCGAAAATGTAGGGATGATCTGAGAGATAATGCCGAAAGCGGGCAAAATCATAATATACACTTCAGGGTGACCAAAAAACCAGAAAATATGCTGGAATAGCACAGGGTCACCACCGCCTGCTGCATCAAAGAAGCTGGTGCCAAAATTACGGTCGGTCAGCATCATAGTGACTACGCCCGCTAATATAGGCATAACCGCAATCAACAGGTAGGCGGTAATAAACCATGTCCAGATAAAAATGGGCATTTTCATGTAGGTCAGTCCGGGCGCACGCATATTAATAATTGTGGCGATAATATTAATCGCGCCCATGATTGATGAAATGCCCATTAAGTGTACTGAGAAAATAAAATAGTCAGTACTGTCCGGGCCGTAAGTTGTAGAAAGCGGGGCATAGAATGTCCAGCCAAAGTTTGGCGCAGACCCCATACCCATCAGGCTCATCACCAGACTCGATAACAGTAAACTAAATGCTGCCACCAGTAACCAGAAACTCATGTTGTTCATCCGTGGTAGAGCCATGTCTGGCGCACCAATCATTAACGGCACCATCCAGTTAGCCAGGCCAACAAATGCAGGCATAATCACCCCAAACACCATAATTAGACCGTGCAGGGTGGTCAGTTGATTGAAAAATTCTGGTTCTACAAATTGTAAACCCGGTTGAAATAGCTCAGCTCGAATAATCAGCGCTAGTGAACCACCAATAAATAACATGGTGAAACTGAACCACAGATACATGGTGCCAATGTCTTTATGGTTAGTACTAAATAACCAACGACCTATCCCTGTTGGTTTGTGTTCATGGTGATCATCATGAAGTTCTTCGATAACAGCGCTCATAGTTGCCCCTTGTATCTAAATAAGTATTTATTGTTATTCAAAGAGTTACATTATTTTATTAATGTTAAATATAAATATTGGTGTGCTACTTTATCTGGCAGCCTTAATATCTACTGGCTGCACCATATCGCCTGCATCATTACCCCAGGCGTTACGTTCGTAGGTTATTAAGGCAGCAAGATCAGCATCATTTAACTGCGCACCAAATGCTTGCATCGCTGTACCCGGTACACCGTTAACAACAACATCAATATGTTTAGTGACATCACCTGTTACGATAACACTGCCTTTAAGGCCGGGGAACACATTAGCAAGTCCTTCGCCATTTGCCTGATGACAGGCCACACAACTTGTCGTATAAACGGTTTTACCATGTTCCATCAACTCATCCATCGTCCATGTTTTATTAGAACTGGCAACGGCAGCCGCAGCATCTTCTTTTTGACTTGCAACCCATGTTGCATAATCATCTGCTGAAACAACATCAACAACTATTGGCATAAAACCGTGGTTGGTGCCACACAATTCTGCACATTGACCACGGTAAGTACCAATTTTGTCTGTTTTGAACCAGCTTTCATTAATATAACCTGGAATAGCGTCCTTTTTAACCGCAAAGTCAGGTACCCACCAGGCGTGAATAACGTCATTTGAGGTAAACAATAAACGAACTTTTTTATTCACCGGAACAACCATACGATTATCTACTTCTAATAAATAGTTTTCAGTTTTTGTTGATTTATTTTGTATATCTTCGATTGGAGTAGAGAGGTTACTAAAGAAACTGATATCTTCACCAAGATAATCATAATTCCACTTCCATTGATAACCGGTTACCTTAATAGACATGTCAGAATTAGATACATCTTCCATGGCAAGCAATACCTTGGTTGCTGGTACAGCCATAAAACCCAGGATAATGAATGGAATAATTGTCCAGACAATTTCAACGGTTAAATTATCATCGAACTTAGCGGCTTTATAACCACGTGATTTACGATGCATAATGATTGAATAAATCATTGCACCAAAAACAATAATACCGATGGCAACACAAATCCACATAACCAAAGTATGTATATCATACGCACCCTGACTAACTGTAGTGACTCCTGGACGAAGGTCCAACTGGTACTCAGCCCAGGACTGCATGCTAATAAGCATCAGACCGATAAAGCTGGCAACACGGATTGCTGCACTCATGTTTTCTCCTGACAAAACTTATAATGGTTTTTAGAAAAACTTGTTAAACCGATGATTGTCAAATTAAAAACAGACGTTTCTTGACTTAAATCATCATATTATTTTCGAACATCCTACTTTTATTAATGTACTTGCACAAGAGTAGACGAGCAATAAATACATTATTTCTCACACTTAATTTAATAAATGAAACAAAAAAATAAGAATATAATCATATGCTTAATCTAAACAACTGCATTAACAACCACTTTCACAGAGATTATTATGAATTTGTTTGTATAAAGTTAAATTAACCAATTTAACATAATATACATTATAAAATTATAATATACAGTTATGCCTATTGAAGCAGGGAGCTTCGGGTAGGAGTGACAGGCTATATCCTTCTACGGCTCGTCTGACGTGGAGATTACCACTAATAAAATATATATTGCAAGCGAAATTTTAAATATGTTTAATTTTGTCAAGAGGGTTTTTGTAATTTGTTCGTATTGTTAATTCGGTCTGTTTTTTCAAGTTTTCTAAATGAGATTGCCGTGATACAGGAATGGTGTAATATTGTCACATATATGCACATCCTTTTGGAGGACGTAACATGAGCAGAACAAGTATTACATTTACCCAACCCAATGATGAATGGATAAAATCACAAATTGACTCTGAAGAATTTAGCAGTAAAAGTGATGTTATTAATAATCTAATCAGAAAAGCCAGAAGCCAACAAGCTGAAATTGAATATATCCGCGCAAAGCTGATAAAATCCGAACAAAGTGGGTTTACGAAACTGGGTCGTGAGGAAATGCTTGCTGAAATCAAAAAAAAAGCGCGACAAGATGGCATCATATAAAATAACAGAAGATGCTTATGCAGACTTA
>CAYQXD010000059.1:0-17112 GCA_964421315.1 uncultured Thiotrichaceae bacterium
TTCTTCGCGGACGATGATTTTAGTCTTTAATGTCTTCTAATGACCGAACTCAGCCCTTCACTTGATGAATAAATCTGGCATGCTGTATTCACTTAAGCATGAACTACTGCGACCTTAATATAGTCATCCTATAATTTCGTATTTCTTAACCTTAATGAATTAGCAATCACCGACACCGAACTAAAGCTCATCGCTGCTGCCGCTAGCATCGGTGACAGTAACAAACCAAACACAGGGTATAACACACCGGCGGCAACGGGCACACCCAGTGAGTTATAAATAAAAGCAAAAAACAGGTTCTGCCTGATGTTATTCATTACTGCGTGACTAAGCCGTCGTGCGCGAACAATGCCGCGAAGATCACCTTTAACCAGCGTGACACCAGCACTTTCCATCGCAACATCGGTGCCTGTACCCATGGCGATACCGACATGCGCTTGCGCCAGTGCCGGTGCGTCATTGATGCCATCGCCTGCCATGGCAACGATTTTACCTGTCGCCTGAAGCTGTTTAACGATGCTTGCTTTCTGCTCCGGCAAAATTTCTGCTTCTACCCGATCAATATTCAATTTGCGGGCAACCGCCTGTGCTGTGGTTTTGCTGTCACCGGTGAGCATGACAACATTAACACCCGCTTTATGCAGATCATCAATGGCTTCTGCTGTTGATGCTTTAATCGGGTCAGCAACACCAATCAGCCCAGCTGCTTTACCGTCAATGGCGACTAACATAACCGTCTGACCTTCGGCGCGTGCCGCTTCGGCTCTTTCGGGTAAGTCAGCCACGTCAACATCAAGACTTTGCAATAATTTTATGTTACCCAGTGCGACCTTACGATTGTTGACAGTACCGGTTACTCCTTTACCGGTAACAGATTCAAATTCATTAGTTGGTAACAGACTAACGTTGCGTTCGTTTGCACCCTGTACGATTGCTTCAGCTAAAGGATGTTCACTGGCGCGTTCCAGGCTTGCTGCCAGTTGTAATACGTCATCTTCTGTGAAATTCTGTACTGCTAGTACAGAAACCAGTTTTGGCTTACCTTCAGTCAAAGTGCCGGTTTTATCGACCACCAGTACATCCACTTTTTCCATGGTTTCCAGTGCTTCAGCATTTTTTATCAACACCCCCATGGTTGCACCTTTACCGGTTCCCACCATAATCGACATGGGTGTCGCCAGACCCAACGCACAGGGGCAGGCAATAATTAAAACGGCTACTGCATTAACAATGGCATATGCAAGACGTGGTTCAGGTCCCCAGAAACCCCAGACGATCATGGTGGTAATTGCAATGAGCACTACTGCAGGCACAAAATAACCGGCAACAATATCTGCCAGTTTCTGGATGGGGGCACGTGAACGTTGCGCTTCACTAACCATATGTACTATCTGGGAAAGCAAGGTGTCGGCACCCACTTTTTCGGTACGCATTAACAGACTGCCGGTGCCATTTACCGTGGCACCGATAACAGGCTCACCCTGACTCTTTTCGACAGGTATCGGCTCACCGGTCACCATGGATTCATCTACCAGACTACGACCGTCAATCACCAAACCATCAAGCGGAATTTTTTCACCGGGCCTGACGCGCAACACATCGCCAACCACGACATGTTCTAGCGGAATATCTTCCTCAACCCCATTTTCACGGACTATTCGTGCCGTATTCGGTGCCAGGCCAAGCAACATCTTTATTGCCGCATTGGTCTGACTACGCGCACGTAACTCCAGTACCTGCCCTAATAGAACCAGGGTAACAATCACTGCGGCCGCTTCAAAATAGACACCTACCAGGCCATCTTCCATTTGCATTACCGGTGGAAAACTTCCCGGCACCAGCAAAGCCACCGTACTATAGATCCAGGCAACCGATACGCCAAGACCTATCAGGGTAAACATGTTTAAATTCCAGGTAACAACAGACTGCACAGCACGCACAAAAAATGGCCAGCCACCCCAAAGTACAACCGGTGTTGCTAAAACAAACTGAATCCATTGTACGGTTTGCATAGACAAACCATCAGGCCATAAAACAGACAATAAAGCAGGCATCATGTCTGCTGTCATAGCAAGAACAAAAACCGGTAGTGCAAGAACCGCACTAATCCAGAAGCGCCGTGACATATCGGCCAGTTCTTCATTTTTTTCTTCAAAATTTACAGTTTTCGCCTCCAGTGCCATGCCGCATTTCGGACAACTTCCTGGATGATCCTGCACAATTTCCGGGTGCATCGGACAGGTGTATTCAACTTTGGTTTCCATCACCGGCAAACCTTTAGCTTCCAGCGCCATACCGCATTTAGGGCATGAACCGGGACCTTGCTGTTCGATTTCCGGATGCATCGGGCAGGTGTAAAAGATGTTATTTGAAGTTAAGCTGAAACTGTCGTCAGGACATTGAATATCCTGTTGCGACACAGGATTTAAATAGATATCAGGCGAAGCTTCAAACTTGTCTTTACAACCCTGGCTACAAAAATAGTATTCATGGTCTTTATGCTGCAGTCGATATTCACTGTCGACAGTGACATCCATACCACAGACAGGGTCTTTTAACTGAGCTTTAGCATCAGCTACTGACTGTATGTATTGTTCTGGATTTGTCTCAAACTTGTCCTTACAGCTGTTGCTACAGAAGTAATAATCCTGATCTGCATAGTGTAGATAAAACTCACTACCTTTTATTACTGACATACCACAAACAAAGTCTGCAATTTGTTGCGGATCAGTTAATTGTTCAGTTTTATCTAACATAACGCAACCTCCTTAAATATTACCTTTCACCTGGATACGAAACTATCATTTACAGCGCAAGCGTAATTCACTACAACAATAGATATTGATTAAACACTTTTAATTCACTTATATCCTTAAAATATTGTAACTACTCAGCGTATTATCTCAGTAAGGATGCAGGTTATTGATTTTTAAGGCCTCTGCAACATGGATATTGCAGTAGAGCGCCAAGTAAGCAAACATGGGGACGTATTTACAGCAACCTTAAAAATCAATAACCTGCGTCATTTTCCTAAATTACGCTGAGTAGTTACAAAATATTTAGCTTTCAATACTGTTTTATAAAAATGGACATCCTTGTCCCAGGTACAGGAGTCTCCCTAATTTCTATTTACCGAAAGTTTCTCTGATATAAAACAGCACCGCTTTTATACCAGCGTCATCCAGGTTGGGATTGCCGCCTTTTGGTGGCATTGCCATGGGTGAGCCTTCGCTCTGAAAACCATTGGTTATATGATCAATTAATACACTATCTGATTTTGATAAGGCGCCATCACTGCGGGTAAAGTCTGGCGTTCCCGGAAAGGCTCCCTTACCATCACCACCATGGCAGGCAATACAGGTTTTATCGTAGGTTTCCTTAGCCGTAGCACCTTTACTGATCACTGCTACAACTTGCGTAGAACCTGATGCAACAGACTTGGTATTAGATGCTTGCAGGAAAGTAATGATGTCTCTTGTTTCCTGCCCGGTTAAACCAGCACGCATACGCATATGGAAAGAAGTCGATACCCACTGATCATCCCTTAGTTCTTTTGGTCCTCGCATGTTGTGACAACGATTACAGTTGTCTGCCCATACTTTTGAGCCCTCTGAAAAGTTACCCGCTTGCGGAAAATCAGCCGCCTGTGCAGTTGTAAGTAAACCGCCTGAGGCAAGCAAACAAGCTGTAAACAGCGCAGAGCTACGTATTGTTTTGTTGAAATATTTCATGTCTTTCTCCTCAGAATCCGTAAGCCAGTTGTAAGATCGTACGATCCAGGTCACTATCAGCACCATCCAGGCCATCATTTAACTCATGTGTTAACTTGGCGATAAAGTTATTGGTAACCAGGTAATTCACGCCAATCGCGGTTTGCTTCTGATCGACACTGGCATGCGGTGAGTCATAGTCGGTATATCGCAGCACACCTTCCCATTTGGTGTTTGGCAGGCGGTAGGCAATCTGGGTGTACCATGTAGTCCACTCTGCCGCTTCGCTTGCTGTTACCCCGGTGGTAGCTTCACCGACCTCGGTCTTAACGTACTCTCCTCGCAGACTCATATTGCCGGTAAACCAGACAAAATCGGCACCGATAACATCATAATCACGTGGCGTTTCACCCGTTATCGCCCCTGCTGGTGGCTCACTATCAGCTTCAATATTAGTGACGGTTGCCATACCCGTGACAAAAGACAAGCCTATTTCAACCGAGGCTATCGGCAGTATGCCGATGCGACCGCCAACAGTTTTTTCACCATCGACATCAGCACCGAAACCTTCAGCGGCAACACCGTCAAGTTCATATTCAAAACCGCCGGCACCATCATCTTCAGCTTCCGCATTTATTTCCGGGCCATTAGCAACATACACGGCATAGTTAGCACGCATATTTCCCATGGGGAAACCACCACGTATCTGAAAACCCAGGTCTGAAATTGGCGCCGCACCATCATGGCCAAAACCCGGTGGTGCAGAAGCCAGTTTATTGATCCATGAGGGGTGCAGGTTCTGGCGAAACTGACCGATGGGGCTAAGGAATTTGCCGGCAACCAGCACCGCGTAGTCATTTAAAAACCAGTCAATGGTCATATATTCCAATGCCACTTCGGTTTCGCCATCTTCACCGACCTCAAATTCCAGCTCAGCCTCCATCATCACCGTGTCTTTGTATTGATAATGAAAAATGGGCGCAAAAATACCAACAAGAAAGCTGCCGTCTTCACCTTCTGTTTTTACATAACCAACATCCGCATAACCGGCCATGTGTACTAAAGTATTTGGATTTTTCCATTCAGCTGCCTGCTGCACTTCAGTGTTTAATGCTGTCACCTGATTTTGCAGGGCATCAAGTTTTGCCTGTAAATCAGCATTACTGGACTCAGCCGATGCTATTACAGGTATAGCCAGAGAAACTGCCATCGCAATCGAATTGACCAGCAATTTTCGTCTGAACGAATAACATGAATATTTCATGATGTTTACTCCTAATTGAGTTAATAAAATGTGTGAATACTTTTTTTGTATCGTTTGTATCTATTTTTAACCATGCGTGCAATACACAAGCATGCGCCAGTAATACAGCATGCCCATTGTTATGATTACATTGGGTGACTGGCTAAAATAACGACTCCTGCGGGAGTCTTAAACGATGGGGGGGCGAATATCGGGAGTGATTATCTGATTATGATATTGAACGGATTGTTCTATTGAAAATTTTGCAAGAGGATGAGATTGTGAAGAATACTGGTCAAATAGTATAAAAGCTGAAACACCGTTAGATCTATGCTTACATGATGACATGCCTACACAAGCATCACAGTTTTCATCGCATTGATCACAACAGCCTTGTTTCATCATTGACTCATGCGTAGCTTTATCGGTTACAGAAACGTCTAAATCAGTAGCTTGATCCGTCATCGCCGAATGTATGCTGTGAGTGGACATGTCGTGCCCAGGCATAGACATAGGCATAGTCAAGTTCATTTCGTAACAGCTAGCTTTGCCTGTTGTAGACAGTGAGATATCAGCTGACACAGAAAGTGGCAGCCAAACCAGAGACATGGCTAACATCCAGCATAAAATTGTGTGGACTCGTTTTGTCATTGTTTTGTCTAATTTACGCCAACTAACATCTACAACTGATTTACAGGATAATGATTATTAGGCATGACATTATGACATAGGTCAATCTTGTTTGAATATTAGCGAGTGATAGCCAGATAGTGTGCATTACAGCTATTCAAATAAACAATTTAAAAATGAAACCGGGTACTCAAAATAAAACGAGTTTTATCTGGCCCATTGAGGTCTTGCACAATACCGCCTTCAAAAACCCATTGTCGGTGAATGGATTGCAAAGCGAAAGTAGCCTGATGCACCATGGTATCGCCTTCCTTCCAGCGGCCACCCAGTTCCAGATCAACATGCCATTCATGGCCGATGCCCCATTCAGGATAAACCACCGGACTTAGCCGGTATTGCCAGGCGATGTCGTAACGTGCCTGGTTTGCGCTATTCTGCTTTTTGCCATCATTCAATCCTTCTATCCATAATGCATCCAGATCCCACTCCGTGCGCCCTTTAAAAAAAGTGGCGACCGCACCGACCTGTATTCGTGTTTTACGCTCACCTGCCCTTTGCGTTAGAGCAGATGGCACCACTAAACCACCTAACAAACCAAGACGGCGTGTACCTTGTGATGAATCATGCTGCCAGACGATATGTCGGTAAAGGGCACTTAAATCGCCGGTTCGATCTGTGCCGCCGGGTGACAAGCGATATGGCAAGCCAAATAACAAGGTTTGTTTGCCACTGAGACCATAGGCGACACTGCTAACCAAAATATCGGTATCCGTATCGAGGTTATGCTGATACTGAGCGCGAACAACGGTGCCACCCTTATCCACCGGCAGCGCAACAAATGAACGTAACCCCATGGCCTGTACTGAATTGGCAAACAGGCTTATCAATAAAAAAACAAAACACTGATGGACTCTATTGCACATCAGAAACAGACCTTATCTTAACCGGGGTAAAACCGGAATCCAGAATGGTTTGCCTGATGTGTTCGATGTCTGCCTTTTCACTATGGGTTTCAATACGTACTTTCTTTAACTTAAGACTGACTTCAGCAGATTTAACATCTGCCAGTTTACCCAGATTACGTTGCAAACTATCGACGCAGAATGCGCAGGTCATACCGTGAATATCAATTTCAATTTGTTCGGCAAACAGCTGACTTGAATAGAATAATGCGACCACGGCGGTCAATATAGATAAATATTTCATAATAAACACCTCATAGTCCAAGCAGGTTACGCAGCGGCAGTAGCAGAAACCGTGCACTAAAACCGATTAACCAGATAATCACTGCCAGCCAGAGTACACGCCGGTTTATCAACAGGGCCTGTTTGCAGCGTGCCGCAAGACCAGGGTCTGTTGGGCAATTTTCCTGGCGAGGCCAGATAAACCAGGCCGCCAGTGCAAGCAATGCAGCGGAAAGGCCAAACATCCAGCCTTCATATTCTGACAGCATCACCAGCACCGGAAATTGACTGGTTAATGCTGCCACCACCGAACCGAACCCCAAAACAACCAGCAGAATGGGCAATGCACAGCAAATCAGGGTGCCGCTGGCAGCAAATAATGCCAACCAGCCTGGCAGAGTATGATCAGTGCGGTTTCCTATGCTCATTGGCAACAACCTCCAGCTGTGGTTTTTTTAGAAGCTCCATTCAGCCGTGCTTGCTGTATAGGTGGACAGGCTACGCTGCCGTAAGAACAGAACACACAGCAATCACCTGACAGGGGTTTGAGCAATACACCACAGCCCGGACATTCATAGTAATATAGACAACTATCCGTAGGCATAGTCTCGCTGGACTGGTATCCACATTGCGGGCAGATCAGTTCTGAATACAGTTTAATTTCAGCCATTTGATACCTCTTATAATTGCTTATAAGCTATTATAAAACCTGTAGTAACTTCAGGTTCAAGAGGTATCACATGAATATTTCAAAAAAAACCCGTTACAGCATGGGAGAACTCGCCACCGCCTGTGGCTGCAAGGTCGAGACAGTTCGTTACTATGAAAAAACCGGTCTGATGCCA
This sequence comes from uncultured Thiotrichaceae bacterium, assembly GCA_964421315.1. Classification (GTDB taxonomy): domain Bacteria; phylum Pseudomonadota; class Gammaproteobacteria; order SZUA-229; family SZUA-229. The sequence continues at coordinate 7,613 of CAYQXD010000059.1, forward strand.
AACCCGCCGCGAACCATGGGCGGCCACCGGCTCTATTCACTCGACCACCTGAAACGCCTGGTATTTATCCGGCGTAGCCGTGATTTGGGTTTTACCATTAAACAGATCACTAAATTATTGCGTTTCATTGATGAATCCGGCCACACCTGCGGTGAGGTTAAAGCCATGGCAATGCTGCATTCACGTGCAGTGCAGAAAAAAATCAAAGATCTGCAGCGACTGCAGAAAGCACTGAACGATATGGCCGTACGCTGCAAAGGAAGGAACTACAAGGTTGAAGATTGCGCAATCATTGATGCCCTATTTGGCAAGTAAGGGGAGTTTCGGATTAAGTTACTAAGCAGAACGTAGTATATTCTAACCGCCGGTTACCGGCGGGAAAAATGCCACTTCATCACCATTCTTCAATTGATAATTCGCCTGCACGTATTCCTGGTTGACCGCAACCAGAATCTGTTCTGGCACCGCATCAACATCCGCACTAAGCACCTGCCACAATGCCGCAACCGTTTGCGATGGCGGTACTTCCAACTGTATGTCAGCTTGACCTAAATGTTCTTTTAGACTCGCAAAAAATAACACTTTAACATTCATAACAATCTCAAATATTAACCAGAATGCGTCGGTGTCTGCGTTGAACCTTCTGCTTTTTCAGCCGAAGCACTCAGTCCAGCTTTTTCTTCAGCAAGTTTATTTTTATACCAGAGGTCATGGTGCTCTTTGGCCCAGTTTTCATCACAGTAACCGGTTGCCATCACTTCAAAGGCTCCTTCCATTGCAATAGTCCCCATATAGATATGACCAAATGAAGCCGCAAGGATTGAAGCCGCTGCAATGGTGTGAATTACATGAAACAGCGCCATGGTCTGACGACTTTGCTCGAATATCGGGAAATCCAGAACAAAACCGCTAACGATAACCACCGCACCGCCGATCATTACCAGCCAGAACCAGGCTTTTTCCCCGGCGTTGTAACACTGGGCACTGGCATGTTTACCCATTAGACCACCACCATTACGAAACCAGGCCGCATCCTCTTTCCATTTAATGGCATTGCCTTTAACAAACAGAAAAAACTGGATAATTAAAACTACCGCAAAAGCGGGGCCTATATAATCGTGAATGTTTTTGGCCACCACAGCCGTAGCACTAAAACCTTCTGCACCCAGTAACGGTATTAAAACAAATCGGCCATACAATAAAACCATGCCGGTCAGTCCCAATAAAACAAACATGCTTGCTGACAGCCGTGGGCGATACGTTGATTCAAGGTGAAACGCAGTATTTTTTTACCGGAACGACCGGCCTGGATTAATATTTTCCCTCGCCATAAGCGGAACAAAACAATCAGCAGGAAGGTTGCAGCTAAAACCGCGGCGCTCACTGGTATCAATGAATTCATTCGATACTGTCGCCGCCGGTTTCAGAAATAAGGATACCGGTATCAATTCCCCTTGCCTGGGTGGAACTGTCGACTTTTCCTTGACGCTGCCTGACGTTATTCCATAAATTGATAGCGGGGTTTGGCAGGGCAACAACTTTATCTGCCTTGCTAGTGGGTACATCCGACTTATCTGAGAGCTGATTATTTAACGCCAACTTTTCTTCAGCCATTGTTATCATTGGCAAGCTTGAAGATGGATTATTTTGAGGATCGTCGTTGACCTCATCGGCAGATGGATTATCTTTATAGTCGTTAATAGCCACTTCATCAAAGGTTTTAGTATCAGCCTGCATTTCTTCAGTCTGTATTTCTTTGCGCAACAATGCCCTGGCTTTACGTTTGGCTTCGACTTCAAGTTGATGCTGCATATCAGCAGTCAAAATACTGCCAAGCTTTTCAAATTGGGTATAATCACCGTCGTACTCATCCAGGCCGTCACAAATATTAAATACCTCACTGTGAAACAATTTTCGTAACGCCTCACTCACCCCGGGTGAAAGAAACCCGGTGTAATCAGAGTCATCCGTCATCAATTCGATATCCGGCATATCGTCATCGGTTAATATTTTCACCGGATCTTCTGATTGTTTATCTGCTTTATTTACGACAACTACGCTATCGGCTGGCGCGGTATATTCGGCGTTATGTTTAGCCTTATGTTTCAGCCGCGACCAGCGTGAAATAAAATTCGTCGCAGAATTTTTCTCCTCATCAACGACAATGTTTTTTTCGCGACTCATGTAATTGAACATTCTGCCTGCTGTTGCGACCAGTTTTTACGTTTGCGTTTTTTTAGCTGCCGGGGACAGTAATGCGTTAATACAAAAGCTTCTGTCCAGCAATAAAGTTCAGGCGGAATCGCCACGGCAAACACCGTATCATCCCCTTCCAGATAGGCATGTGCTTCGTTATAACTAAGCGTAACAATGAACGGTTCAGGCTGATCATCATCCTGATGCACCACCACAAAACAATGCGGTGATGATGACAGCAGGTTACGGTAATAACTGTCACACTCATCAACATATAGTTTAACCCTGTAGCCGGAATGGATATGCAATTGCACATTCTTTTCAATGTGTGACACCGATGATTTTCCCGGTAACTGCTGCACATCACCAACTGTGACACCAATCACCGTCCACACATAATCAACCCAGGAACTGACCTGTGCCGGGCGTCGTTCCATAATGACAGTCACCGGAAATTGACCCGGTAGGTTTGTTGTTGCAGCCGTTATTTCATCAGTCATTAGAAACCATCCATTGTTGACGGGTTAATAACTATCTATATTTAGGAACCTCTGATTAATTCTTCAAGCAAGTAACATACCAGTTTGACCGCGCAGTAAATTCACCCGCAGCGCACAACCTTCTATAAGCACTGTTGCAGGCAAGCCATAATTGAAATAAATAAATGCGACATAATGTCCGTTACGCCCTCCCCCTATGAGACAAATTACCCCACCACATAACCGTTACAATATTTTTATTATTACACCAGGCATATAGGTACTCATATAAACGCCGACTATTAAACGCTTTGATGCAACGGTAAATTAATTCCTTAAGCCTGCAGAGTAGGAACAGTTCTTGCTTTATACCTTATGTTGTTTAACAATTTTGAGGCAGGTAGAAGGAGCAAATTATCGGTCATGGTTCGACTCAAACACTGGCATCGCCGTCAGCACTGATCGATCGTTTTGGTCGAAAGGTCAGCTATTTAAGAATATCGGTGACTGATCGCTGCGATCTTCGATGTGTCTATTGCATGTCAGAAAACATGCAATTTGTACCTCGCTCACAATTACTCACCTTAGAAGAAATTATTCGCGTAGCTAAATCTTTTGTTTATTTAGGCGTTAACAAAACACGTATCACCGGGGGCGAACCACTAACGCGACGCAACATCATGAAAGTGTTTGAAGAGCTGGGACAGCTTGCAGGACTTGACGATTTAAGCTTAACCACCAATGCCAGCCAACTCAGCAAATACGCCAAAGCATTACATGAGGCAGGTGTCAGACGCATAAACATCAGCCTGGACACACTAAAACCGGAACGTTTCAGCAAAATCACCCGCGTAGGAAAATTACACAAAACCCTGACAGGCATTGACGCTGCTCTGGAAACCAGCTTTCAAAAAGTCAAAATTAACAGCGTTGTATTAAAAAACATGAATCATGATGAAGTCACTGAGCTGGTAGGTTTTGCCAGGGCACGAGGCATGGATATTACTTTTATTGAAGAAATGCCGCTTGGCATTATTAATGACCATAACCGAGCGCAAAGCTATTATTCAAGTGATGAAATACTTAGTGACCTACGCCGACACTATGAACTTTTTGCTACCACGGAAAAAACCGGCGGCCCTGCACGTTATTACAAAATGCCAGACAATGAATCACGAGTCGGTTTCATTTCGCCACACAGTCACAATTTTTGCGAGAGCTGCAATCGAGTAAGGCTGACCGCTGAAGGTTTATTATTATTATGCCTTGGACAGGAACATTCTAAAGACTTAAAACGAGTCGTTCGTGCCCACCCCACTAATGATGAAAGCTTACGACAGGCCATCATTCAATCCATGTTAATAAAACCCAAAGGCCATAACTTTGACCTGAATACACAGCAAGTTATTTTAAGACACATGAATGCCACTGGAGGTTAGTGATGATTCATAACACAACTGAAGACCTGTTGTATAAACCCGAAATGACCAATGCTGGTTTAGATGCCTCTGCACCGGTCAGTGCGGTTGATGAGTTCTGCAAGATAAGAACCAGTTATATTGCAGCGGAACGTCCGCTAACCATTTATCTGGACAAACGTAAAATTATCACCGTGATGACCCTTGGCACCCAGCCTGAATTATTAATTTTAGGCTGGTTACGAAATCAAAATATGGTCACCGATATTAAACAGCTGAAATCCATCCAGGTCGACTGGGAAACCGATTCAGTCGCCGTTACCACGCATCAGCCAGTAGCCGATATCGAAAACAGATTAAATAAAAGAACAATAACCACCGGTTGCGGCCAGGGCACAGTATTCGGTTCGCTTATGGATAATATCGAAAAAATAAAATTGCCTGAAACAACGATTAAACAGTCAACCATATACGAATTGCTTACCAGCCTTAACAATTATAACGAAGTTTATAAACGTGCCGGTGCGGTTCATGGTTGTGCGCTTTGCCAAAATTCAAAAATTTTACATTTTGTCGAAGACGTTGGTCGGCATAATGCCGTTGATGCATTGCTGGTCACATGTGGTTGAATCAAACAACTGGCAATGACAAAATTTTCTACACTACCGGGCGTCTTACCTCAGAGATGGTAATCAAAGTGGCGCAAATGGGTATTTCTGCACTGCTGTCACGATCAGGGGTGACACAAATGGGACGTGAACTGGCGCGTAAGGTGGGCATGACCTTAATCGCACGCGCAAAAGGCCGCCACTTTTTAATTTACCATGGTGCAGAATTTATTCAGTTTGATGTCATACCAAAAACGGCTGGCAGTAAGTAGCAAACCAAAAGCGAAAGTACAACAGCTTAGAAACTAGCGCATGTCTGCCATGTTACAAACCGAACATGCTAACGACCTGGTGTACATGAGTGTAAAACAGGTCGCTCATTATTTACATTTAAACGAAAAAAAATATATGCATTAGTCTCTGCAGATAACATCCCGGCAACAAAAATTACCGGCAAGTGGATGTTTCCACGAGAGCTCATTGATAAATGGATGTTTGACTCCTCACATGGCGGCCTGCTCACTGACCGGCTAATTATCTCGGGCAGCGATGACCCATTGCTTTACCGTATAGTGCTTGACTACGCTACCACTACCGGTGCTTATGCGCTAATCAACTACAGTCCTACTGCAACCCAGTTAGGGCTTAATTTGTTAGCGTCACGTCGTATTGATGTATGCGGTATTCACTGGGGACCGGACAGCGAAAGTGGCACCCGGCACCCGGCATCCGGCATTACTTAAACAACACGCAGAAGCAAATAACTGGGTACTGATACATGCCTTCAGGCGCGAGCAAGGATTAATATTCAATGCCAATGCACTGCCCGCAGATCATACGATTAAAAATATTTTTAATATTCCCTTGCGCTGGGCGTTACGGCAAAATGGTGCCGGCGCACAACGTTTTTTTATGGAACAGTTATGTCGTTTTAATTTAAATGTGGACAACCTTAACGGGGTTGTTACTGCCTTGTCAGAACGTGAAGCCGCCGCTGCCGTGGCTATGGGTGATGCCGACATTGCACCCGGAGTACGTGCAGCCGCCACCGAATACGGACTTGATTTTATTGCTTTTGGCTGGGAATCTTTTGATTTTGCCATCCCCAAAGCAATCTGGTTTCGGCGTTTATTTCAGGAGTTAATCAACCGATTAAAATCACCTGCCTGCCAGCAGTTAGCCGACAACTTAACAGGTTATGATTTAACCCGAACCGGTGAGCTTGTTTGGGGTGATGATTAACCACAAACAGAACAACCCGGCTCACGTTGCAAACGAACCAGTTGCCACTGCCTGCTTAACGCATCAAGCATTAAAACCTGCCCGATTAATGAGGTGCCTGCACCGGTGAGGTGAGTGTTAGTGTTGTTGTTATTAACCCTCCAGAAGAACGTCTAAGAATAAGTAATATCGGAGACGGTTTAATCTTTTTTGCAATCTGCTCGCCACGTTTCGATGAGACAATATATGTCAGCATGGAATAAAAGGGGGCTCAAATTAAATTTCTAACAAGTGCAATATGGCAGATCCTGCCTTTTGCTTTTGTGTTATAAACGATTGCTAAGTCGAAGTCGACGGTTAACTTGCCAATGGTAAATTTTGGCAAGCACAGGTCGAATGACTGGCAGGCCGATCAGCCAGGCTAGAGGTTTTAATAGTGGCACCTTACTCATTAGCAATATATAGGCATCCATCTCTGAGTTGATCTTATTGTTTTCGTCTTTAATATGCAGTTCAGTTATGGCTTTTTGAGGGTCAATGCCGATTTTGCGTAATTGGTCTTCTTTCCCTGTGATATCAAACCAGTAGACATCCCGTCCCGCCTTGCCAGAAAGTTTTTCATAATTTTCTCGATCCTTAATACATTTTGGACAGGCGCCATCGTAGTAGACAATAATTTTACCTTTTGTCTGCTTCATCTCCTTATTCCCCTGTCCTGTTTTTTATTTTGTTTTCTATATCATTAAGAACCAATTCAATTGTCACAACCACCTCATCAATCTGTTGCCGGGTAATAACCAACGGTGGTGCAAAACGCACAACAGTCTCATGGGTTTCCTTGCTCAGAATACCGTGCTTCATCATCTCCTCACACATGGTACGTGCCGATGCATACTGTGCGTCGATTTCCATACCAATAAAAAGTCCACGCCCTCTTATGTCATGAATTAATGGGCTGTTAATTTTTTTAAGCTGTTGCATGAAATAGTCACCCAGCTCAGCCGATTTGTTAACCAGGTTTTCTTCTTCCAAAATCGTCAATGCTTCCATCGCAACTCGACATGCCAATGGATTACCGCCAAATGTGGAACCGTGATCGCCGGGGGTAAATACATCCATCACTTCTTTTTTAGCGAGGAATAAGGATACAGGTAATAAACCACCGCCTAATGCTTTACCGAGAATCAGGCCATCGGGTACAACATTGTCATGCATGCAGGCTAATAGTTTTCCGGTGCGTCCCATGCCGGTCTGGATTTCATCGCAAATCAACAGCACGTTATTTTCTTTACATATTTTTGCACACTCACTTAAATACCCTTCTGGCGGTACAATAATGCCGCCTTCACCCTGGATGGGTTCAACCAGAAAGGCAACCGTGTTCGGGTTAATAACTTTTTTTAATGCTTTAACATCAGCAAAAGGAATACGCACAAATCCGGGGGTTAAAGGTCCAAAACCGCGTTTGTAACTGCTTTCTGAAGAAAAACTGATGATGGTGATAGTGCGGCCGTGAAAGTTACCATCGCAGACGATAATCTGCGCCTGTTCAGGTTCGATGTTTTTGTATTTATAGCCCCATTTGCGCACAGCTTTTAATGCAGTTTCAACCGCTTCTGCCCCGGTGTTCATTGGTAGCGCCGTATCCTGACCCGTCATGGTGCAGGCTTTTGCAATGAAGGGACCGAGCTGATCGGTATAAAATGCCCGTGAGCAAACGGCCAGTTGTTCTGCCTGATTTTTCAATGCGGCTACCAGCCGCGGATGGCAGTGACCGTGGCTGACAGCGGAATAGGCGCTCAACATATCCATGTAACGCCTGCCTTTTTCGTCCCAAACATAAATGCCTTCGCCACGCGTTAAAACAACGGGTAAGGGGGCATAATTTTTTGCACAATAGCGCTGCTCAAGCTCAAATGCTGATTTCATGTCAAAACTCCTTTAAAAACAGTTTCAATTAAGGTGCAGACCAGTTTTGTTGTTTTATTATTTTTATCAAGGGATGGATTAAGTTCAGCAATCTCCATACCCAAAAAACCGGGTTGTTTGGCCAGACCTGACAGGGCTGTCACTAATTCCTTTCCCGATAATCCATCTGGCACTGGCGAACCTAAGCCAGGGGCATCATCTGGATCTATTGCGTCCAGGTCGATACTAATGCCGAAGCCCCGAGTCTGGCTGGTGACTTTGTCGATGGCATCCTGCATCACTTTTTTCAAACCCAGTTGCTTCACGTCTTTCATAAAACCGATGCTGACATTGAGTTTTTTTAGTAATTCTTTTTCTTCAGATTCAAAACTACGTGCGCCAATGAGATAAACATGCTGAGGTTGTAATTTAGGAAATGGGCCGGGTAAATGTGTTAATAAAGGATCGCCAAAACCCAGCAGGCTGGCCAGTGGCATACCGTGGATAGCATGGCTCTGACTGGTGCCTGGTGTATGACTGTCCAGGTGAGCATCAATCCAGATGAGTCCGAAAGGTGAGCATTTAGTTGCAACCCCACTCCAGCTTCCTATGGCACAGGAGTGATCTCCGCCAACAACAATAAAATGCTGTCCGCTGAAAACGGATTGGGCAGTTTCATAGGATAATTTTTTGCAGATATGTGAAATGACTTCAGTGGTTTCCAATGAGGTCGCATTCTGTTGCGTAAGCATATGCCAGTCGCTTGAAAACTCTGCTTTTTGTAACCGATTTTGAATATCGGAATGATAAATGGCTTCAGGACCGTGCGCACAACCACTATCTTTGGCTCCGTAGCCGAAGGGTGCGCCAATAAACTGAATATGCTTAATGTTTTTAATACTATCTTGCATTGTTCATCACACGTGACAAAACTGCATCGATTATAAGTATAGTTTTTGGCACTATAAAACGCCTGAAATTCACCGAATCAAGGCAAAAAATATGGGGCCAGAGAACAATTATTCCCAATAATTCCAAAAGGTTTCCTGATTAGCCATAATACCCAGCTACTCATTTTTTTAACCACGAAACACACGAAAAACACTAAAAAAAGATTTTTATATTAAATTTTCGTGCTTTTAGTGTGTTTCGTGGTTAATGTTTTGTGGTCTGTAGGGTGAAATAAATACCACCAATAACATGACGAGCTATAAACTGTAACCTGGCTGACTTTTGTGGCTAATCAGGAAAGGTTTTTAATGATGCCAATAGAAACAAGCTGGATAATTGGCCTTCACATCACTGCATGACTGGTGCCGACCCATTTTTATGGGTGGCGAATACTCTCTTTGTTCTGATACTTTAGGGTGAATTCTGGTGGAATTCTGGGGACACAATACTTGGGAATTCTGGGGAGGAATTCTGGGGACACAATACTTAATTGAATTCTGTGAATTCTGGGGACACAATACTTAATTACCTATTTGTTAGGCGATAATAAAGATAATCGGCTTCTTTAAAAAACATCTTGCCGTCGATTTCCCCTCTGGGTTATGTGATGCGGGTAACCCGGTAATATTATTCTTACTAATCACACCATTGATAGACTACAGCATAATTGAATATTGTGTCCCCAAAATTCCCCCAAAATTCCGCAATTATATAGAGTG
>CAYQXD010000060.1:0-17066 GCA_964421315.1 uncultured Thiotrichaceae bacterium
GTAATTAGTAATTAGTAATTAGTAATTAGTAATTAGTAATTAGTAATTCGTAATTCGTAATTCGTAATTATTTTTAACGTCCCACACAATAGTAATCAAAACCTTTCTGTTCCATGGTATCTTTTTCGTATACATTGCGCAGGTCGACAAACACATTACCTTTCATCATGCTTTTGACTTTTTCAAGATCAAGTGCCCGGTACTGATTCCATTCTGTCATTAATACAACTGCATCTGCATTTTCAAAAGTGTCGTAGAGTGAATCACAGTACTGAATATTGGTTGGTAATAAATGTTTCGCTTCGTTCATGCCTTCCGGGTCATGGGCGCGTATTATCGCACCTTTGTCAGACAATGCTGGCAATATTGCCAGCGATGGTGAATCACGCATGTCGTCTGTTTCCGGCTTAAAAGTAAGACCAAGTACTGCAATGGTTTTACCTGCTTCTGAACCTCCCGCTTCTGAATCACACAGGGCTTTTCGTATTTTTGAAACCATTCTGGCTTTCTGTGCAGCATTAACTTCAACGACGGCTTCGACAATACGGCATGATGAGCCATGTTCCTGCGCTATGCGTATGAGCGCAAGTGTGTCTTTGGGGAAACATGAACCGCCATAACCCGGGCCTGCGTGTAAGAATTTTTTACCGATGCGTCCATCCAGCCCCATGCCTTTTGCGATTGAGTGTACATCAGCACCGACTTTCTCACACAATTGTGACATTTCATTGATAAAGCTGATTTTTGTGGCAAGAAAGGCATTAGCAGCATATTTAATCAGTTCTGCACTCTCAAGGTTGGTTACGTGAATGGGAGCTTCGATCAAATTAAGTGGTCTGTACAATTCGCGCAATAAGGCTTCTGCTCGCTCTGACTCAACACCTAATACCACTCTATCAGGACGCATAAAATCATCCAGTGCTGAGCCTTCTCTTAGAAACTCAGGATTTGAAGCCACGTCAAAATCGGCATCCGGGTTTGCAGCACTGATAACACGATGCACCTGCCGTGCAGTACCTACAGGAACAGTCGATTTATCTACAATAACGGTATAACCTTTTAAATAACCGGCGAGTTCTTCTGCAGCCGCATAGACATATTGCAAATCTGCATGACCATCACCACGTCTTGTTGGTGTGCCTACCGCTATAAACACTAAATCAGCATCACCAACCTTTTCTTTTAATTCAGTGGAAAATCCCAGGCGGCCTGCTTTTATATTTTTAGCAACAAAGCTATCCAGCCCTGGCTCATAGATGGGTATTTTACCGTTTAGCAGAGCGTTTATTTTATTTTCATCCTTGTCGATACACGTTACATTTGCACCAAACTCGGCAAAACACGCACCGGAAACAAGGCCTACATAGCCAGAGCCAATCATTACTACATTCATATTTATTCCTTTTTAATCTTTAATCTTTAGTCACTGCCAACTTATAACTTATAACTATCTACGCATTCACCACATTGTCATATTTGCCACGATACATGCCACGGGTATCAACGATTAATTTTGCATTTTCCTGAATCATCTTATAATCAAAATCCACATGATCGGTGCCGACTACAATACAGTCATAAGTTTTGATGTTTTCACTGTTTACTTCGATACTATCCATAGTAAAGTTGTAACGGCGCATTTTTGGAAAAGTTGGTACATAGGGATCACAATAGTTTATTTCTGCACCGCAGTCCTGAATTAGCTGCATGATTTCTACCGAGGGTGATTCTCGCATATCATCGATGTTCTTTTTATAGGCTATGCCTAACATAAGAATGCGGCTTCCATTAATGGCTTTTTTCTGACCATTCAAGGCTGAAACAATTTTGTTTAACACATACTCAGGCATGGAACTGTTTACTTCACCAGCCAGTTCAATGAATCGGGTATTAATACCATATTCACGCGCCTTCCAGGTTAAATAAAACGGGTCGATGGGTATGCAGTGTCCGCCCAGACCCGGCCCTGGATAATAAGGCACAAAACCAAAGGGTTTTGTGGCAGCGGCATCAATGACTTCGTATATGTCAATGCCCATTTTATCTGCAACAATTTTCATTTCGTTAACCAGACCAATGTTTACGGCCCGATGAATATTTTCCAGCAATTTAGTCATCTCAGCAGCACGTGTGGAACTGACAGAGACAACTTTATCAATAACATGACTATATAGCGCCACGCCAACGTCCTGACAGGCTTCGGTATCACCACCACAAACTTTAGGAATGGTTTGGGTATTAAAATTCGGGTTACCTGGGTCTTCACGTTCTGGTGAGTAAACCAGGAATACATCATCTCCAACTTTTAAACCGGTGCTTTCAATACGCGGTTTTAATTCTTCGTCTGTTGTACCTGGATAGGTTGTACTTTCTAATGAAACTACATGACCGGCTCGCAAATATGGAAGCAGGTTGTCCATGGTATCTAATACATAACTAAGATCCGGTTCGCGGTGCAGATCGAGCGGTGTTGGCACACACAGGATTAAGGTATCAGCATCAGTCGCACGGGTAAAATCGGTGGTGGCTTCAAGACCCCTGTCCACAGCAGCTTGTATGTTTTCATCGGGAATGTGTTTTATGTAGGTTTTACCTGAAGAAATTTTTTCAATTTTCTCAGGATCAATGTCAAAACCAACTACTTTATAACCAGCTTCGGCATAACGTAATGCCAGAGGAATACCGACATAACCTAATCCTACGATGCCAATGATGGCTGTTTTATCATTTAACTTGTTTATTAATTGTTGTTTCATGTTTAAATTTATTCCAATATGTTATTTTTCTATCCAGGGTATCTCTATTAATTCTGGATATGAAGATTGAGATTTAAAATATGTCAGATTAAGGCACCCGATTTTATCAACATAAGCACGTGAGTGAGCTATTGCGAAAATTCGCAACGAAGATATGACGTATTTTGGACTCAAGATTCATGTTCACGAATTAATAAAGATGTCCTCTATACATTAAGAGCGTGCGCGCTCCTGTCAGCAATAGTGACAAGCTTTTAATGTGTATTCTACAAACTCTCACAAAGCAATTTTAATCCCTGACCTAATTTAACCGATGCCTGCCACTTCAATATTGAATTTGCTTTTTCTACCACCGCATAAGATTCTTTAATGTCACCTTTTCTGGCATCTCCATAATTAACATTAAAGTCAATATTATAGATCTCACATAAGGTTCCTAATAACTTGTTTAAGGTGATTTTTTTGCCTGTTGCAATATTATAATATTGCCCGGTACCTTCCTGTGCTGTTACGGCTTTCATATTAGCTTCTACAACATCACTTACATAAACAAAATCTCTTGTTTGTTCACCATCACCAAAGATGGAGGGAGTTTCTTTATTTTTGAGTTTGTCGGTAAAAATAGAGATAACGCCTGAATAAGGTGAGGAAGGATCCTGTTTTGGCCCATAAACATTAAAATATCGTAAACAAACCGTTTCTAATCCATAGAGTTTTGTATACATGCCGCAGGCAAATTCAGATGCCAGTTTATCGACTGCATAGGGTGACAGCGTAACCGGACACATGGTTTCTACTTTCGGTAATGTTGGCTCATCACCATACAATGCAGCACTTGATGCGAACACAAAACGTTTTACATTATTGTTTCTTGCCGCTTCTAATAAGTGCAACGTACCCTGATAGTTTACTGCGCTGCTGCCAACGGGGTCATTCACTGTTTTTGGCACTGATGCTACCGCTGCTTTGTGAAAAACCCAGTCAATGCCAACCATGCATCGTTTTACTGTATCGGCATTACTTATATCACCTTCTACAATTGTTAAGGCAGGGTTTTCGGGTAAATTACTTCGATGCCCCGTTGAAAAATCATCTAATACGATGACTTCATGACCATCTTTCAATAAACGATCAACAATATGTGAGCCAATAAAACCAGCACCGCCTGTCACTAATGTTTTCCTGGCTAATACTTTCATGGCTAATACTTTCATGCTTTTTCCCCTTCTCTTCCAAATATAATATCAAATCGTACTATATTATTTTTGCAAAAGTAGCTATCGACTTGCACTTCTAGCAACAAAGGTAAAAGCAGTTTCGGATGTGATTTTCTGATGAGAGGACACATGTGTGCTCCTGAGCCACACGAATAAACTACCGATGTTATCATTTTAAAATCCTGTTTAATTGTTAGCTAACTGCCCAGGAGCCTGTCCGAGAATAGAGAACCTACTGCAAATCCCATATAATCCATAATCTGAGCTTATCGAAATCGTTAAACAATATTCCGTCCTTTGGTTCGTAAACGGTGCATCCTTGCACCACTACTCGCCTCATTCGATAAACTCACCTTATGGCTTCTCTGTGATTTTCGCCACGATTTCTATTCTCGGGCAGGCTCCTAGTATAGAAGAGATAACTGTGTTTTCATAAATATTTTAATTAGAAAAAAATGTATCGACTTAAAATTTCACAGATATTTTATAGGATTAACTGTCTTAAGTATATTTTCGAGCTGTGCTGTACCCAGCGAAAATTAAATAAAAAACCGTGTTGATTTTTCGTGAAAAAACTGTTGAAATTCTGACATTAAAATACACCAAAACTCCTCTATTCAGACTTTAACTGCCTATACTCCTGATTAACATTAACCACCCAACTCTACCTGTTGTTTTAGAAACGATAACTATTATTTATGACAAACCATAAACTTATAACAAGTCTTTCGATTTGTTTAACGCTTTTTTTCGGCTCATGCGCCTATGCTCAAAAAGCACCGGGCTTTGAGCTGCCCGCTAATAATAAAACCATCAATCTCGAAGATCTTAGAGGCAAAGTGGTCTACCTTGATTTTTTGGCATCGTGTGCGCTCCCTGTCGTAAGTCCTTCCCATGGATGAATGATATGCAGACAAGATATGGTGGTGAAAACTTCACCATTATTGCAGTTAATCTGGATTCGTCTAAAGCAGAGGCCTTAAAATTTCTAAAAAAAATACCTGCTAATTTTGATATTGCTTATGACCCGGATGGTAAGATTGCAAGTAAATACAATTTAAAAGTCATGCCCAGCTCCTATTTAATCGATAAAAACGGTGAGCTCGTCCTTGCCCACAAAGGTTATCGAGAAAGTGACTCAAATGAAATAGAAAATAAAATAAAAAAACTAATCAATTCAAAATAGCATCTATTAATATTAATAAGGTAAGTGGACTGCGCTTTTAATTCAGGCGCAACCCTACACTAAACGTTACACTTTTTTACAAAAACCCATGAAATTCTATAAAACATCCGGAACTATTGTGAAACAATTAAAAACTAGTAACTACTTGATTAACATATACTAAAATGTCTGAAAGCGCAGTAAAAGCAAGGGATAAAAAAGTGGAACACACACCGATGATGCAACAATACCTGCGCATCAAGGCTGAGCACCCAAACACGCTGCTGTTCTATCGCATGGGCGATTTTTACGAGTTATTTTTTGATGATGCAAAAAAAGCCTCAAAAATTCTCGATATTACCCTCACCGCACGCGGCAAGGCTAACGGTAACCCTATTCCGATGGCTGGCATTCCTTACCATGCTGCCGATAATTATTTAGCACGGCTGATTAAGCGTGGCGAGTCTGTCGCTATCTGTGAGCAAACCAGCAAACCCGGTGAAGGCAAAGGCCCGGTCAATCGTGAAGTTAAACGCATTGTTACACCCGGCACGGTCACGGAAGAAGCCTTGCTTGATGAGCGCCGAGATAACTTGTTGATATGTATTCATCAACATAATGATTATTATGGCCTGGCAACCTTAAACATCACTTCCGGGCGTTTTAATGTTTGTCAGATAAAACACAAAGCACAGCTTTATGCTGAGCTTGAGCGGCTACAGGCGGTTGAGATTTTATTAGCAGAGGATGCCCCCTTGTATGAAGAATTAAATAACAGCTTAAACAACAGCATATGTTTACGCCAGCAACCCCCATGGTGGTTTGATTTTGACAGTGCCAGCCGTTTGCTCAACGCGCAATTTGGTACCAACGATTTATCGGGTTTTGGCTGTGAAGATTTGAATACCGCGGTGATGGCAGCTGGTTGTCTGTTGCAATATACCCAGGATACGCAACGCGCTGCACTACCGCACATTTCCGGTTTGCATGTAGAAAATACGGATGATGTTATCGTGCTGGATGCAGCCAGTCGACGTAATCTTGAAATCGAAATCAATCTGTCAGGCGGTACTGAAAACACTCTGACATCGGTTATTGATCGCACTACCACCAGTATGGGCAGTCGCTGTTTACGCCGCTGGCTGCATTCGCCTTTACGTAATCGTGAATTGCTCAGCCAGCGCCATCAGGCGATTACTGAATTGCTCAATAACCAGCTAGCCATGGATATTCAGTTTTGCCTGAATTCTATTGGTGATATCGAACGCATTATGAGTCGCCTGGCTTTACTTTCTGCAAGGCCGCGAGATCTGGAAACGCTGAAAAATTCACTGGCGGTATTACCTGAACTGCAAAATATTTTGCAACAAAATCAAACTCCGTTTATTCAACAACTATCTACCAACATAAACACTCACCCACAGATTGTTGAATTGCTCACTTGCGCTATCTGCGAAAACCCACCGATGTTAATACGTGACGGTGGATTTATCAAAGAAGGTTACAACAAAGAACTTGATGAACTACGCGCTTTAAGCAAAAACGCCAATGCATTCCTCGAACAGCTTGAACTTCGTGAACGCGAACAGACCGGCATTAAAACACTTAAAGTGAATTACAACCGGGTACATGGTTTTTACATCGAAATCAGCCGACTGCAATCAGACAACGTACCGGCACATTACACTCGTAAACAAACCCTGAAAACAACGGAACGATTTATTACTGAAGAATTAAAGCAGTACGAAGATAAAGTGTTAAGCGCTAAAGAACGCGCGCTGGCATTAGAAAAATCCATTTATGACGATTTATTACAACAACTACAGTCTTTTTTACAAGCACTAAAAATCTGCGCCTCAGCCATCGCCGAACTCGACAGCATCTGCTGCTTAACAGAACGTGCTCAAACACTGGATTATTGCTGCCCGGTACTAACAGAACACCCTGGCATAGATATCAAGCAGGGTCGTCACTCGGTTGTAGAACAGGTAGTTACTGCACTATCTTCTGGGCACTTTGTAGCAAATGATATTTTATTAAATGACAGCGAGCGCATGAGCATTATTACCGGACCTAATATGGGCGGTAAATCAACCTATATGCGGCAAACCGCACTGATTGTTCTGCTCGCCCATATCGGCAGTTATGTACCGGCACAGAGCGCCGTCATTGGCCCGATTGATCGCATCTATACCCGCATCGGCGCATCAGACGATTTAGCCAGTGGCCGCTCAACCTTTATGGTCGAAATGACAGAAGCGGCAAATATTCTCAACAATGCCACAGAAAACTCGCTGGTATTGATGGATGAAATTGGTCGCGGCACCAGCACTTTTGATGGCCTGTCACTGGCATGGGCCTGTGCTTACCATTTAAGCACGGTGAATAAATCCTATACTTTATTTGCTACACATTATTTTGAAATCACCGCCCTGCCGGAAGAAATTCGCGGCATCAACAACATTCATATTGATGCTATTGAACATGGTGAAAAAATCGTTTTTCTGCATAGCGTAAAACCCGGCCCGGCCAACCAGAGCTATGGTTTACAGGTTGCACAGTTGGCAGGCGTTCCACAGGACGTGATTAAGCTGGCAAAAAGCAAACTGCTTGAACTGGAAAAACAGAGCAACAGCCACCATCATCAGCAGCTGCAACCCAGTCAATTTGAAATGTTTAACGACAGTCTTCACCCGGTTGTGGAAAAGTTACAGAAATTGAATGTTGATGATTTAAGCCCGAGAGCAGCACTTGATTTACTTTATAATCTGAAAGACGATGCCAGGGATAGTCTGTAGGGGTTTAGTCTGTAGGGGTTTAGTCTGTAGGGGTTTAGGGATGTAAAAAGAAAAAACATGCGAGATCACACAAAGCTTAGGGCATTTGAACTTGCCGATGAAGTTGCAATTTTTACCTACCGAGAAACAAGGAACTTTCCCAGAGGCGAAATGTACGGATTGACTTCGCAAATGCGAAGAGCGGCTGTATCAGTTCCGTCAAACATAGTGGAAGGGTGCGCACGTGAAAGTCAGGTCGAGTTTCTTCGCTTTCTTGAAATCGCGTTTGCATCTCTCAGGGAGTTGCACTATCAATTCGGCTTGTCGAAGCGTTTAGGATATTTTGATGGAAATAGTTTTACCACCTGTGAGTCAAAACTTATAGAAACCGAAAAAGTACTGGGAGCCTTGATTCGCTCCTTACGCAGCCCTAACAGACTACAGTCTAAACAACCTACTTAAAATGAAATTTAAAACCATCGGCATCATCACCAAACCACAGGCTGAGTTTATCAGCCAAACTTTACAATCCGTTTTTACTTTCCTGAAAAATAAAAACTGCAAAGTCATACTTGATGAACAAATCCCGGATGCGATAAATAACTATGGTTTCGAAAAAGCCAGTCGCAAGGTCATCGCGCAGCAATGCGACCTTGCTATCGTCGTTGGTGGTGATGGCACTATTTTAAACGCAGTACGCTCACTGGTACATGCCAATGTTCCCCTGTTAGGCATCAATGTTGGTCGATTAGGCTTCCTGGCTGATATCTCACCTGATGAACTAGAAGACTCACTGGAAGATATTCTCAATGGCTTTTACCGTGAAGAACAGCGTTTTCTGCTAGAAATGCAGGTACTCAGAAAGGGGAAAATCATTTTTGAGGGCGATGCCTTTAATGAGGTTGTTGTTCATATACGTGATGTTGCACGGATGATTGAATTTGAAACACGCATTAATGACGAGTTCGTCAATTATCAGCGTGCAGATGGTATTATTATTGCCACCCCTACAGGCTCAACTGCTTATGCGTTGTCTGCAGGTGGGCCATTATTACATGCAACACTTGATGCTATTGCACTCGTACCGATCGCCCCGCATACCTTAAGCAATCGACCAATCGTGGTGCATGCTGATTCACAAATAGAAATATTAATATGCAACACCAAGGAAGGCATTGCACAAGCAACCTGCGATGGTCATTTATCGACCGACGTACATGTTGGTGATTGCATTAAAGTAAAACGTAAAACAGATAAAATAACCATGCTTCACCCCAAACAGCATAACTATTTTGAAATTTTACGCGCTAAATTACATTGGGGTGGGCATAGTTAAAAAAATGTTAAAACATCTATACATCAGAAACTTTGCCATCATTGATGAGCTTGAGCTGAATTTTAATTCTGGTTTGACTGCACTCACTGGCGAAACCGGTGCTGGAAAATCCATTTTACTCGGCGCACTGAATATGGTGTTAGGTGACCGTGCCGACCTTGATAGCATTAAACAAGATTGTGATTTCGCAGAAATTGTCGCTGAATTTGAGATTCAAAATCTTGATGATGTTTCCACATGGTTAGTTTCACAGGAATTAAATGCCGATGAAGAATGCATCCTGCGCCGTCGCATTGCAAAAGACGGACGTTCACGTGCCTACATAAACAGCACTCCAGTCAATTTATCGATGATCCGTGAACTGGCGGAAATGCTGATTGATATTCATGGTCAACATGAACATCAATCGATAATGAAAAGCTCCGTGCAAAGACAATTACTAGATGACTGCGCAATACATTCGCCTTTAATAGAAACGGTAAGCAAACTGTATGTTGAGTTAAAACGGGTTGAAGATCAGTTACAACACCTGCAACAAAGCAGCAATGAACAGAATGACCGACTTGATCTATTGCGTTTTCAGACTCGAGAACTTGATGCATTAGCAGTTGAAGAAAATGAATACCAGACACTGAATAAACAACACCGGCGAATGGCCAATGCAGAAAAATTGCAAACCACCGTCGCGCAAGCAATTCATCTGCTAAGTGAAGATGAAAACAGCAATGTGCAGTCAGCACTATCACACATTATCGCTTCCCTTGCGGACATTAACGACATTGATACCAGCCTGACCCCGGTCTCGGAAATGTTGACAGAGGCTCTACTACAAATAGATGAAAGCGTTTCATTGTTACAAGGTTATGGCGACAATATTGAGCTGGAACCCGCACATCTGGTGAAAATAGAACAGCGCATACAGAACATTATTGATCTTGCTCGAAAACATCGTGTACAACCCGAAACATTACATACCTTGCATCATAATCTACAGCAAGAACTGGATGATATTGATCATGCTGATGAACACCTGGATGAATTAATCATTAAGCAAAAAGAACTGGAAGAAAAATATTTAAGCGCCTGCGAAAAACTTTCCATAAGCCGTAAAAAAACCGCCAACAAACTCAATAAAGACATTACCCAATCCATGCAAACACTGGGCATGTCCGGCGGAAGATTTGAAATTACCATTATCTATAATAACGCCCCTGACAACACAAAACGCTCGGCTTACGGTCTGGATCAAATAGAATTTACCGTCACCGCAAATGCCGGGCAGGCATGTAAACCCATTGCACGTGTCGCTTCTGGCGGCGAACTTGCGCGTATCAGTCTGGCTATTCAAATGATAATTGCCAATAACAGCAAAATTCCCTCGCTTATTTTTGATGAAGTTGATAGCGGTGTCGGCGGTGGTATTGCGGAGATTGTTGGTCAACATTTACGCGCTTTAGCCCAGATTAAAAAAGGTGCGGCTCAGGTGGCTGAAAACCAGGTTATTTGCATTACCCACCTGCCACAGGTGGCATCACAGGCACACCATCACTTACGTGTAGAAAAACAAACCGTAAATAAACAAACCACCAGCCAGGTTGTCACACTGGATGAAAACCAACGTCGTCAGGAAATCGCCCGTATGTTAAGTGGGCTTGAAGTTACCGAACAATCACTGGCGCACGCACGTGAAATGATTCAACGTGCGCAGCTTGTTTAAACCTGAGCATTCACCACCATGGCGATATTCAATCAAAAAACCCTAAAAAAACACCTGCCAGACACGGCGCACATCCCCCACAACCACCAGCAAATAATTGAAAACTGGGTAGCACAAATCAACAACGGCACCTTAGCCAGACTTAACGAAATAGAAGTACACGCCGCTTTCACCGCGCAGATTATGTGCAAGCTACTCGGGTTTTCGGCAATAGGCGAAGCGGATAACTACACCGTAGCCAGAGAATATCCGGTCGCGCGGGGCAAGGTCGATTTAGCCCTCGGCAGATTTTGCGGTGACAAAGAGCAGGATACGGTGGCCGCCGCCTTTGAGCTAAAAGGCGCAAAAAACAACCTCGATGCGATGATGTCTGGCAGGCATAAAACCCCTGTACAACAGGCGTTTGAGTATGCACGTGACATAAAAAATTCAAAATGGGTATTGCTGTCCAACTATGTTGAATTGCGTTTGTATGCTGTTAGCGAAACCTCACTAATATATGAAAAATTTCTGTTTAACGATTTGCTCAAACCGGATGAATACGCCAAATTCCAGTTATTATTAAGCGCACAGAATTTCCTGGGTGGCAAAACTGAGCAGTTACTCAAACAAAGCGAAAGTGCCGATAAAGACATCAGCGAAAAATTATATCGTGATTACAAAACACTACGCGAAAACACCCTTGCACACCTGATTAAAAACAACCCGCAACACACACCTAACACGCTCATCAAAGCGGCGCAAAAACTGCTGGATCGCATCCTGTTTATCGCCTTTGCCGAAGACAAAGGGCTGATACCCGACACCAGCATAGAAAAAGCCTTTACCCATAACGACCCTTACAATCCAAAACCCATCTATCAAAATTTTATCGGTCTGTTCAACGCCATCGACAAAGGCAATAAACAACTGGACATACCCGCCTATAACGGCGGACTGTTTGCGCTTGATAAAGCACTCGATAATCTGGTGGTTAATGATGAATTATGCGAAGGCTTTAAAAACCTGGCTGAGTATGACTTTGATTCCGAAGTTTCAGTCACCGTATTAGGGCATATTTTTGAGCAATCAATTGCTGATTTAGAAGTATTAAGTGAAGCCGTACAAACGGATGAAATTCATCTTATCAAAAGCAGAAATGAAGCCAAAAATAAGGGAGTGGCTGGCAAACGCAAGCAACATGGCGTGGTTTATACCCCGGACAATATCACTGCATTTATTGTTGCCAATACTCTGGGTTGCCATATCGAGCAGCAGTTTAAGCAACTGTTTAAAGATTACGGAAAATACAAAAGTGACGGCACTATCGTATGGAAAAAAGGCAAACAAACCGAATTACGTTTCTGGTATGCCTGGGTTGAGATTTTAAAACAAATAAAAATCGTTGATCCCGCCTGTGGCTCAGGCGCGTTTTTAATTGCCGCTTTTGATTACCTGCATAGTGAATACGAAAAAACCAACCATCAGATAGCTGTATTAACAAAGGCACAACTCACCGGTCAGCATAGTATGCTCGACCTCAACAAAGAAATTTTAAACAATAACCTCTATGGCGTAGACATCAACAGTGAGTCTATCGAAATCACCAAACTATCGTTATGGCTAAAAACCGCACAGCGCGGCAAAACCCTGCCCAGTCTTGATGCCAATTTTATTGCAGGAAACAGCCTTGGTTTTGACGCAGCCGCGCCCGATTCTGACTTTTGTTGGCAACATGCCTTTACAGAAATATTTGAACAAGGTGGTTTTGATGTGGTGTTAGGCAACCCGCCTTATGTGCGTCAGGAATTACTGGGTGAAATAAAACCGTGGTTAGCTTTGCATTACAAAGTGTACCACGGGGTACTGGATTTATACGGTTATTTTTTTGAATTAGGCTTAAAGTTGTTAAAACCTGGCGGGCGTTTGGCGTACATCTCAAGCTCTACCTTCTTTAAAACCGCTTCTGGCAAAAACCTGCGAACATTGCTTGCGACACAGATCGCTCTGGAAAAAATCATCGACTTTGGTGATGTGCAGATATTTGAAGGTGTGACCACCTACCCTGCTATTTTGGTGATGCGAAAACTGCCGCCATTAGAGCCGCTACTATTAGAAAGCTGCAAAATACAGATAATGGCGCTGAAAAACAACTTACCAGACAACCTGCCCGCCGACTTTGCCACTCATCATGGCTTGATGGCGCAACACCAGCTGGGTGCGAATAGCTGGCAACTGGAAGATCAGCGCTTACATGCCCTGCGCCAGAAAATCAGCAAAAACAAAAACACCTTAAAACAGGTTTATGGTTCGCCACTCTATGGCATAAAAACAGGATTAAATGCAGCCTTTGTCATCGACCGAAAAACCCGTGATGACATTGCTGCACGAGATGCTGGCTCGGCGGAGATCATCAAACCGTTTTTAGAAGGTAAGGATTTAAAGCGTTGGCATAGTCAGGGGCGGGACTTATGGTTGATTGCTATCCCCAAATTCTGGACACGGCAGCAAATGGCTAACGACTTGATAGAAACAGCAAAAGATGAAACCATTAGTGAAGAGGAAGCATGGTTATGGTTTACTCGGCATTATCCCGCGTTGGTGGAATGGTTGTTGCCTTTTGCAGTCAGGGGCAGGAAACGTGGGGATAAAGGGGAGTTTTGGTGGGAATTGCGTGCTTGTGCTTATTATAAGGAATTTGAAAAAAACAAAATTCAATACGGTCATTTTAGCCCTGAGCCGTTATTTCATTACAATACCAACAGTGCATATTCCAATGATAAAAGCTACATCATTCCAACCCAGGATACTTTCCTGTATGGCTTATTAAATAGCAGTACTTTCTGGTTTTTAATAAAAGCGATGTGTCCATTTGTGCGAGGGGGTTTTTATGAGGTACGAGCGCAATATATCGAAACCCTGCCCATCCCCGACAAACCAGAAAACGAAACCATCTCAGAGTTGGCAATAACAACACAGGATACCACCGAACAACGCTACAAATGCCAACAAAACTTCACCCGCCGACTCCCCGACTTATGCCCACCAGGTCAACCGTTTAAAACCAGCAAAAAACTACAAAACTGGTGGCTACTCAATTTTGCCGAACTGCAAAAAGAGATTAAAAAAGCCTTTAAAGGCATCATACCTCTCACCGAGCGCAATGACTGGCAGGATTATTTCGAGGCAGAAAAAACACGGCGAGAACAGCTGAATAATAAGATTAAACAGTTGCAGCAGCAGCTAGATCAACAGGTTTACCAACTGTTTGAGTTAACGGATGATGAAATTTTGTTAGTGGAATCACAGATATAAACTCGTTACCACTTTGTTGCCTGAGAACGAGCCCCCCCCTTTTTTAGTTGAGTTTTTAATAATGAGTGAATCTTTTTATAGTAAAAGGTTTGACAAAAATGTATGGTTAACTAACCATGCAATTGAAGCAATGACAAAGCGAAAGATAACCTTGCCCGAAGTAAAAATACTTATTGAGTCAGGTGATTATAAATCAGTAGAAAAATTGTATGGCTGGATTTATTATGATTTTCCTGAGCGTAATGATAATCTGGTATGTGCTGCAATAATTAATGAGAAGGCTATAATCATAAAGACTATTATGATTCGATGGCAGGTAAGGTGAAACCCATGAAAATTATTTACTATGAAGAAGATGATCTATTATTTATAGAATTCCAGAAAGGTAAAATTGTTCGAGATGAGTCTTTAAGCTGGAGCGTTAATATTGCTTATACAAAAGATGGGATTGGTGAAATAACGATTCTTGATGCCCAAAAAAATGGTCTTTATCCATTGCAAATAGAGAAAGTTCTTTCTGATGTTGCTTAAGGGCATCTCTATAAATTCCATACCCATTCTACAAAATAACATAATATGTATTTTATAGTACGTATAATTACCTGGAATGAAACGAATTGATTTAATAAAAGCATACTTTGAAAAATTCGACGAAGGTCCACCTATCTACGGCATGGAAGAAGACGAAGCGAACCGTCTGATGAAAAAAGCCATAGAGACAGGGGTGAAAATTGAAGACAGCGAAGATTTAACTGTTCCAGATGATTTCTACACGTAACACAGCCTCAATTGAACACATTCCGAGGCTAACGGTACTACCGTATGCATTACAACGCAGGAGCATGGCAACGAAGAGCTACGTAGTTACGTAAAATAATGTTAAAATCTATACATCAATAATACTATGCAGGAGAACACTCATGTCTCAAGTCCAGTTTAATACCCAGTTAACCGATCAAATTAAAGTCTCTGATGAAGCTGTCAAACAGTTGATTGCTCTTACCGAAAGTGAAGATGGTGTTAATGGAGTACGAATTTTTGTTTCTGGTGGCGGCTGTGGTGGCATGTCTTATGGCATGACCTTTGTTGACCGGCCTACCCCGTTTGACGCAACCTTTGAAAAAGATGGTCTTAAAGTCCATGTTGATGCCGTTGCTTTAGGCTTTCTCGAAGGCGTCGAAATTGACTACCAAACCGAAGGCGCTAATGCCAGTTTTGTGTTTAAAAATGTATTTGCCAACACCTCAACTGGCGGCTCATGCGGCGGCTGCGGTTCTGCAGGCGGCGGCGGTTGCGGCTAGCCATTTTTGATTAACAGCATCACTAAAAAGGGTGAATCAGTGCTGATTCACCCTTTTTTTATTTACTTATTAGTCATTGCATAAGTATTCGCAGTCACATACTTATACAACTCTCTATTTAAAATGCCTCACATTAACAACAAGCGATTATTATTGGTATCACATCACAACAGTTATCGTATCGCGCCCTATATTAAAGCAGCTAATAATCTAGGTCTTGAGGTCACTATCGCCTCAGAAGGCAAACATTCACTGGTTTCCGAAGTGGCAAACGGGCTGTATATTGATTTTAGTAAAACCGATGTTGCCTTAAATGAAATTTTAAAAACCAGCCAGACAAAGCCATTTTCCGGCATACTCGGCAGCGATGACCAAACGGTTGAATTAGCTGCCCGTGCTGCTAAATTATTAAACCTGCCGCACAACCTACCTGAAGCTGCTTTATATTCAACCCGAAAAGACCTGGCACGTGCTCAATTAGCGTTAGCGGGCAGCCCGGTTCCCATTCATTGTTTACTGGATTTAACGCTACCGATAAAAAAACAGATGGCTGAACTTTCATGGCCCTGTGTTTTAAAACCATTAAATATGACAGCTAGCAGAGGCGTTATTCGAGTGAATAACGAAGATGAATTTATTAGTGCGTACGAGCGTTTAAAACCCATAATTGTCACGGCATCCGGCAAATTTGAACAAACCCATGTATTAGTTGAAGATTACATTGATGG
Source organism: uncultured Thiotrichaceae bacterium (assembly GCA_964421315.1). GTDB lineage: Bacteria > Pseudomonadota > Gammaproteobacteria > SZUA-229 > SZUA-229. The sequence goes on from CAYQXD010000060.1 coordinate 16,292, forward strand.
TTTTGAGATTGCTTATGAAGGTTTTTTACATCAGGGTAAGTTAAATACCATTACTATTTTCGATAAACCTGACCCACTTGTTGGACCTTATTTTGCTGAAACCATTTATGTAAGCCCTTCAATATTAAGTAGCCAACTGCAACAAACAATAGAACAGGTGTTACAAAAAGCCTGTACCGCTTATGGTTTAAGCACAGGTGCTATCCATGCAGAATGCCGTATTGATAACAATAATAACATCTGGATTCTTGAAATTGCCTCACGCACTATCGGTGGTGACTGCGCGCGATTACTGGATAATGGAAACTTTAGCATAGAAGAGCTGGCCATTTCATTGGCAATTGGCCAACCTGTTGATGTGACCATGCCGGATCAGGCACGCGGTGTAATGATGATACCCATAACTGAAAAAGGCTTGTTAAAGCGTGTGGAAGGCTTGCTTGCAGCGAATAAAGTAAAACACATTGATAAAATCGACATCATTATCCGCGAAGGCCACGAACTGGTGCCACTGCCGGAGGGTAATCAATATTTGGGTTATATCTTTGCCAGTGCCGAATCACCCAAACAGGTGACGGCAGCGATTCGAGAGGCTTATGCACATCTTAAATTTGTAACTGCGCCAATATTTAAAATAACCTAACTGATAATTGGAGATAAACCGTTTAAAAACATTAGTCCGCGAATAACGCAAAAGACGCGAAAAAAGCGAAAATAATAATGGGTTACAAGGTCGAAATAAAGCTTTGTTATTTCCGGCGTTTTTTAATTGTTT
>CAYQXD010000061.1:0-17057 GCA_964421315.1 uncultured Thiotrichaceae bacterium
TTATGGTTTCTATGGGATTTGCAGTAGGTTCTCTATTCTCGGACAGGCTCCTAGTGATAAAAGCGATTCTTCGGTGTGGCCCGGGTTCATTCAGGTGAGCGGCTTTTAATTCCGAATTGCCTGACAGCAATTGCTCAAGCGCCATAGCGGGCACCAGCGTTGTTCCCATCCGGCCAGCGACCATTTGCACCATTGGACTTCAAACCCCGGTCATATTTAAAAAAATTTGATTTGTTGTTTGCATCTGTAGTACAACTAAACTTCAATTTTAATAGTGGAGCTACGAGTATGTCAGAAAAAGAAACCGTATCTAAAGAACAACTGACAAAAGAAGGCATCAGTCGCAGAGACGTGTTACTGGGTATGAGTGCTGCCGCAAGCATGGTTTATGCCGGTAATGCATCAGCGGTTGCCTCGAAAGAGCGCGATCACAGTAAACATTCTACCCAGTTAACGGATCTGATGGATGCGGTAAATAATTGTACCGATAAAGGTCGCCGTTGCATCTCACACTGCATGGTCAGTTTTACCGAAGGTGATACCGACCTGGCTGAATGTGTGCCAGCAAGGTACATGAGATGATGGCTATCTGTGGTGGTTTTGCCTACCTGGTAGCATCGAACTCCAGTTACATCAAAGAGTACGCTAAAGTATGTGAAAGAGTATGTGTGGATTGTGCCAAAGAGTGCAATGAACACGACCAGCACAGAGAGTGCAAAGCCTGTGCAGATGCTTGCGATGATATCGTTGATGCAATCAAACTCAACCTGTCTTAAACAGCAGAACGTATAACAACCCATAAGGGTTGTTATACGTTCTGCTGTTTAAGACAGGCTTAGGTTTACTTCAGATCAAAGCGATCGAGCTTCATGACTTTGCTCCATGCTGCTACAAAATCCTTAACGAACTTTTCTTTGCCATCATTTGCCGCATATACTTCGGCAATAGCGCGTAGCTCGGAATTAGAACCGAAAATTAAATCAACCGTCGTCGCGGTCCATTTTAGTTTACCGGTATCACGATTGCGGCCTTCGTAGATATCATTCGATCTTTTGGACTTGCTCCATTTAGTCGACATATCTAGCAGGTTAACGAAAAAGTCGTTGCTTAGTGTTCCTGGGTTTTTGGTAAACACACCGTGTTTAGCTCTGCCAGTATTTGCGTCGAGCACCCGCATGCCGCCCACAAGCACAGTCATTTCTGGTACTGTCAGAGTCAGCAGACTGGCACGATCAACCAAAGCTTCTGCAGGTGCATAGTAACTGCCTTTACCAAAGTAATTCCGGAAGCCGTCAGCTTTTGGCTCAAGTACTGCAAATGACTTAACATCGGTTTGTTGCTGTGTGGCGTCGGTACGGCCCGGTGAAAAAGGAACCTTAACCGCATAGCCTGCTTTTTTAGCGGCTTTTTCGACTGCGGCAGAACCACCTAGAACAATTACATCAGCGAGCGATACTTTCTTCCCGTCTTTTAATGACCTGTTAAAATTCTTCTGAACTTTCTCAAGTGTTTTTAATACTTTGCCAAGCTCTTTTGGGTTGTTAACAAGCCAATCTTTTTGCGGTGCCAGACGAACACGAGAACTGTTCGCGCCACCACGCATATCGGTTCCACGATAGGAGGCTGCAGAGGCCCATGCAGTTCGCACCAGCTCGGCGTTGGAGAGGCCAGAATTAAGAACTTTCTTTTTCAACCTGGCAATGTCTTTAGCATCGATAAGTTTGTGCTCGACTGCAGGAATGTGGTCCTGCCACAGCAACACTTCATTAGGAACGTCATTTCCAATATAACGTGCTCGTGGCCCCATGTCGCGATGCGTCAGCTTGAACCACGCTTTGCCAAAAGCAAGATCAAATGCTTTTGGATTTTTTAGAAAACGCTGAGAAATCTTTCGAAATTCAGGGTCTTTCTTTAGCGCCATGTCCGTTGTGAACATGATCGGTGCATGCCGTTTCTGGGGGATGTGAGCATCCGGTATCAGGGTTGCTGCAGTTTCATCGGTTGGAATCCATTGCGTTGCACCGGCCGGACTCGTCGTTTTTTTCCACTCAAACCTGAACAGATTATCGAGGAAGAGAATAGACCATGCTGTCGGCGTTGATGTCCAGGCTCCTTCCAAACCGCTGGTTGTAGTGTCTTCAGCATTACCTTTTCCGCACTTATTAGTCCAGCCAAATCCCTGCTCTTCTATGTCGGCTGCTGCAGGTTCTGCTCCAATACAGTTTTTAGGATTTTTTGCGCCGTGTGCTTTACCTAAAGTGTGACCACCGGCAATAAGCGCCACAATTTCTTCATCGTTCATTGCCATTCGGCCAAAGGATAACCGAATATCCTGTGCTGCTGCTAAAGGGTCGTGATTGCCGCCAGGGCCTTCGGGGTTAACGTAAATCAAGCCCATCTGTACTGCAGCCAAATCACCTTTCAATTTTCCAGCCTTAGTGCGGCGCTCATCGGCCATAAATTCTTTTTCTGGTCCCCAATAGACTAAATCAGGTTCCCAGTCGTCTTCACGACCACCGGCAAAACCAAAGGTTTCAAAGCCCATTGATTCCAGTGCAACATTACCGGACAGCACTATCAAATCGGCCCACGACAATTTACGACCGTATTTTTGTTTGACCGGCCACAATAACCGGCGGGCTTTGTCGAGATTGGCGTTATCGGGCCAGCTGTTCAACGGATCGAAGCGCTGTTGTCCACCACCGGCTCCGCCACGGCCATCACCAGTACGATAAGTACCGGCACTGTGCCAGGCCATACGAATCATAAAGGGACCGTAGTGACCGAAATCGGCCGGCCACCAGTCTTGCGAGGTAGTAAGTACTTTTTCGATATCTGTTTTTACTTCGGTTAGATTTAAGGTTTTAAATTCTTCAGCGTAGTTAAATTCGGTGCCATAAGGGTTTGATTCAATGTCGTGTACTCGTAGTGGATTAAGATTGAGTTGCTCGGGCCACCAAAATTGGTTCGATTTGGCTTCGCCTGCAGCAAAGGCCGTACCTGATGGTGCAAGCGTAGCTGCAGTTAGAGCCGCAGCAACAAGTATTGATAGTGATTTTTTGCTCATAAGAGGTCTCCTTAATAGTTAAAGTCTCGCATATCGCCAATAAATGATAGTCTCGTTACTTAGAGTCGTACATTTAAAAAATTAGAATGATATGATCGATAAATTTGAACCTGGTTACTACTGAGCCACAGTCACGCTGAATGTATGTAAATCATAAAGGAAGCTCCCTGAATGGGGATATCCCAATGCCTATTCTTGAAATACTGGGTGAGGGATACCCATTTCAAGATGAAAACATTGAATCGTGTCAGTGCTGAGATGTGCTTGTATGTGTTGGCTTATATAAATTAAAGCATGTAATGAATATTATGAGAAGTTAGGGGTTTATGCTTATCCCGTAAAATTACTTCATTCCAGATATTCAGATACTATCTGAGTTGTTTTACACATAAGAAATTAACCTGAAAGATCAGTTAAATTAGACTAAACGTCTGATACGGCAACGTGAACCTACACCATCATGTTAGCCCTGGCTTATTATGTGTCTAGGAGCTTGTCCGATAATAGAGAACCTACTGCAAATCTCATATAAGCCATAATCTGAGCTTATCGAAATCGTTAAATATACTCAATATTCGCCTCATTGTGATTTGTTTTTTAATTCGAGCTCCTGGCGAAACAGTTGCATTAATAACTCGATGTTTTTCACCCCGGAATAGTTGGGCCGAATAATAAAGGCTATTTTTCTATGTGGGCCAGGCTCATTCAGATGTGCTGCTTTTAATTCTGAATTGCCAGATAATAATTGATCAAGCGCCATGGCGGGTATGAATGTTGTTCCCATACGTCCAGCGACCATTTGCACCAGCATGTTCAGGCTGGTGGATGCAAGTGATGTGTTAGTTTCACTGGAAGATAGCTTGCAAGCTGCTAGAGTATGCTCCTTTAAGCAATGCCCGTCTTTCAATAACATCAGACGAGAATGTTTCAATTCTACACTGGTAACCTCTTTTTGTTGAGCTAGCTGGTCATCACAATGTGTAATCCAGTAAAAATCTTCTTCCCAAAACTCAAATGCAAGCAAGCCCTCAATCTCAAAAGGCAATGCCAGAATAGCAGTATCCAGCTCACCATTTTTAACTTTATTAACCAATATATGAGATTGATCTTCAATGATGCGCAACTGAAAGTCAGGGTATTGAAGATGCACCCTGGGTAATACTCTAGGAAGCAGATAGGGTCCAATGGTGGGGATGGTGCCCAGCGACATTGGGTAACTTAAAGGCGCTTTTAACGCTTGCCCTAGCAGGTATAGATCATCCATCTGGATTTTAATGTTGCGTGCCTTTTCCAGACATTGCCTACCAATCGGTGTTGTCAGCACTTTTTTATTGTCCCGTTCAAATACCTGGAATCCCAGTTGTTTTTCCATTTCGGTGATAGCTGTGCTCAGGGCTGACTGAGAGATATTGCACATCTCAGCGGCCTTCTTGAAATGCAGTGTCTTCTCTACGGCCAAAATATAGGTGATTTGCTTAAGTGAGACCATGATCTTTATGTTTAATAAAATTGAATGATGCTATCTATTTTAATTGATTTATCTAAATTATCAAATCCCTTATTCTTCAATTCAAAGCTGATTGGTTTAGTACCTGACAGCAGATTCATTGAAGGCGTAATCGAGTTGAGTCAATACGGTGAAATTGTAATTGATGGACGAGGGCAAACAAGTGAGCAAGGAATATTTGCCTGAGGTGATGTAACCACGGTACCATATAAAATAAGCAAATTTTTATTGCTATGGGTGAAGGGGCTAAGGCATCACTGTCTGCTTTTGATTATTTGTTAATGAACTCAATTAAGGAAAAAGAGGTAACATAAGACAATGGATATTAAATTAATGAGAATAATGAATGCTTGTTAGATAAAAAAAGCTGACATAAAAAATATAAGCCGAACAATTTAGGAGAGTGACATGAATGAGAAAAAGAAGTTAACAACTACCAATGGTGCGCCTGTCGGTGATAATCAAAATGTAGTAACAGCTGGCAGTCGTGGGCCTCTGCTTATGCAGGATGTCTGGTTTCTGGAAAAGCTGGCGCACTTTGATCGTGAAGTAATTCCTGAGCGTCGTATGCATGCAAAGGGTTCGGGTGCATTTGGAACGTTTACAGTAACACATGATATTAGCCAGTATACCAAAGCTAAAATATTTTCTGGGATAGGTAAAAAAACAGACGTATTTATGCGTTTTTCTACAGTAGCGGGTGAACGTGGGGCTGCAGATGCAGAGCGAGATATTCGAGGTTTTGCTGTTAAGTTTTATACGGAGGAAGGTAACTGGGATATGGTTGGAAATAACACGCCAGTGTTTTTTCTACGTGACCCATTGAAATTCCCAGATCTAAATCATGCGGTTAAACGTGATCCACGTACTAATATGCGTAGTGCCCAGAATAATTGGGACTTCTGGACGCTATTGCCCGAGGCACTACATCAAGTTACTATTTTAATGAGTGATCGTGGTAATCCTCGAACCTATAGAAACATGCATGGTTTTGGTAGTCATACGTTTAGTTTTATTAATGATAAAACTGAACGCTACTGGGTTAAATTCCATTTCAAGAGTCAGCAAACTATAGAAAATTTAACGGATGAAGAAGCTGAAGTTCTTATCGGCAAAGATCGTGAAAGTCATCAAAAAGATTTGTATGAAAGTATTGAAAACGGTGACTTTCCACGTTGGGATTTCAAAGTACAGATCATGCCAGAAGCAGATGCTAAAACCTATCGCTTCCATCCATTTGATTTAACCAAGGTCTGGCCTCATAAAGATTATCCACTTATTGATGTTGGCGTACTTGAGCTGAATCGTAATCCAGAAAACTATCATGCTGATGTTGAGCAAGCGGCTTTTAATCCCGGTAATATAGTGCCTGGCATTGGTTTTTCACCGGATAAAATGTTGCAAGGACGTTTATTTTCCTACGGTGATGCTCAACGTTATCGTCTGGGCGTTAACCACGCTCAAATTCCAGTTAATCAACCACGTTGTCCGGTACACAGTTTTCATCGTGATGGAGCTATGCGTGTGGATGGAAATTTTGGAAGCACGAAAGGTTATGAACCAAACAGTTTAGGAGAATGGCAAGAACAGCCAAATGCTAAAGAGCCGCTGCTTGAGCTTTCAGGTGCGGTTGATCACTGGAATTACCGTGAAGATGACGATGACTATTACACTCAGCCAGGCGATTTGTTTCGTTTAATGAGCCCTGCTCAGCAGCAGGTTTTATTTGAGAATACTGCTCGCTCAGTGGGTAGCGCTTCTGTTGAAGTACAGAAACGTCATATAGAAAACTGTAGAAAGGCCGACCCTGCTTACGGCGAAGGCGTGGTAAAAGTGTTAGGTCTGACATAATTTACTGTTAATTAAAGTCAGCCTGATCCGCTGACTACCGACCCGGTAGGAAATGACCTGGTGCAAGGGGGAAAACAAAAATAAACGGCTATGGTGCTGTACTGAGCGCCGATTGCGAGACAGAGCAAAGTTCGGCGGCTTTCCTGAAATGCAGGGTTTTCTCCACCGCCATTATGTAGGTTATTTGTTTTAATGAGATCATTTTATGTGATTTCTCAAAAAGTCCGTGTGGCACAGGATTTTGAGACTGTCGGTAGCATGGATGCTACCGTCAAGCCTACAGGGATGTATTTGCGGCATGTCTCAAAATCCTGTGCCACACGGACTTTTTGATGCTTTACAATTTTTTATTCTAAAAAATAGATCGTTATTATCTATTATATTCAATTTACTGGAAGTATAAAACCCCTTAATCTTCATGTCACTGGTGAGGCGACTGTCGCATCTGATTTTAAATCCAACTAAGAGAAACAATATTATGAGCATGATCAATAAATCAATCCCTGAATTTTCGGCTGAGGCTTTTCATAACGGTGAATTCAAAACCATCACCACGGAAGACGTGAAAGGCAAATGGTCTATTTTCCTGTTTTATCCCGCAGACTTTACATTTGTTTGCCCAACTGAGCTGGAAGACATGGCATCTTTTTACGAAGAACTACAGCAACTTGGTGTGGAAGTGTATGCAGTATCGACCGACACCCATTATTCGCACAAAGCATGGCACGATACCAGTGAGGCTATAGGCAAGATTAATTATCCAATGATTGGTGACCCAACAGGCACCATTACTCGTGGCTTTGACGTGATGATTGAGGAAGAGGCGCTGGCATTGCGTGGCACATTCCTGGCTAATCCTGAAGGCATTATCAAAGTGGCAGAAATCCACGATCTGGGTATTGGCCGCTCTGCCAAAGACATGGTGCGTAAGGTTAAAGCTGCACAGTATGTTGCAGAGCATGATGGTGAAGTTTGCCCTGCAGCCTGGGAAGAAGGCCAGGAAACATTAACGCCCAGCCTGGATCTGGTCGGAAAAATATAAACATCAATAGTAGCGGGTAACGGATGTTGCCCGCTATCATTTTTAGGAAAGGTGAAGCATGTTAACAAAAGAAATTAAAGAAGCCCTCATGGGTTACACCGCAAACATGAAAAACAAGGTTACATTTGTGGTGCAAACCGGTGAGCATGAAAAGCGATCTGAGTTGATTAAATTCCTGTCTGACTTTGCAAAGGTCTCAGATAAAATTAATGTTGAACAACGTGATATGGCCGGTCAATTAAGAAGCCCTGTTAGTTTTTTGTTAGAAGTTGACGACAAAGCCAATGGTATTCAGTTTAGTGGTGTCCCCAGTGGACATGAGTTTAACTCGCTGGTACTGGCTGTGTTGCACTCTTCTGGCACAGCGTTGAAGCTGGATGACAGCCTGAAAGACATGATTGCCAGTGTGCGAGAGGATCTGAAGTTCGAGGTTTATGTTAGCCTGAGTTGCCATAACTGCCCGGATGTGGTTCAGGCACTTAATCAGTTTGCCACCATCAACCCGTCTATTACAACGGAGACCATTGATGGTGGGGTTTACCCTGATCTTATTGAAAAAAATAATATTCAGGGTGTGCCGACGGTTTTGCTAAATGGTGAAGTGTTTGCAAATGGTAAGGTTGATACCGCGCAGTTACTGGATAAATTGAAACAAAAATACCCAAATATTGGTGCCAGTAAACCTGAGAAAGCATTACCCTTACAGGATGTGACAGTAATCGGTGGTGGCCCAGGAGGCGTATCGGCGGCTATTTATGCTGCACGCAAGGGACTCAAAGTAACCATAATTGCTGATCGCTTTGGTGGTCAGGTGAAAGATACATTGGCCATTGAAAATCTCATTTCTATACCAAAAACAACAGGCCCCGAGCTTGCCAGTGCATTGCAGGCGCATTTGAATGAATATGATATCACCATGAAACAGCACTTTCGGGTCGATCGTGTGGAAAAAGGCGATATTAAGAGCATACACCTGTCATCGGGAGAGGTAATAAAAACAAAAGCGCTGATTATTGCAAGCGGTGCAAAATGGCGGGAACTGGGTGTTCCGGGTGAGAAGGAAAATATCGGTAACGGTGTTGCCTATTGCCCGCACTGTGACGGCCCGTTTTTCAAAGGTAAAGATATTGCCGTGATCGGTGGCGGTAATTCTGGTATAGAAGCCGCCCTGGATCTTGCCAGTGTTGTTAAATCCGTGACGGTTTTTGAATTTTTGCCAGAGTTAAAAGCAGACAGTGTACTGCTGAAGCAGGTGAAAGCCAGGGATAATATCAGCATTCAAAAAAATGTTGCGGTGAAACAGATTATTGCTGAAACCGGCAAAGTTACTGGTATCGAATATCAAAGCCGTAAAACACACGAGAACCACACTAAAAATCTTGATGGTGTCTTTGTGCAGATCGGATTGTTGCCTAATAGTGGCTTCTTAAAAGGCGTAGTTGAATTGAGCCAATACGGTGAAGTCGTGATTAATGAACGAGGACAGACAAGTGAAGCAGGCATATTTGCCTGTGGTGATGTAACCACAGTGCCATACAAGCAAATCATTATTGCAATGGGGGAAGGCGCGAAGGCTTCATTGGCTGCATTTGATTATCTGTTGATGAATGCAACGGCTGAACAGTTAGCTGCGTAAACTGCTGATTCTATGAAATGCTCAGTTCATGCCTCACCCCAACCTACGTGCTGTCATCTCGACCAGAGGGAGAGATCTTGATCAACTGTGGTATTAAGATCTCTCCCTCTGGTCGAGATGACAGATAGTCTTTTGGTGCTCACTATTCACATCTAAGTAACTTCATTGTTAAGTTATTTGTAGAAAAGTCACCATGGCGGTCTGGGCTGCTATGTAGGGTTTTTTGTTTAATACTGATAATGTTTTTCCTCACCCAATTTTCTTCGTAAATCTCTCAATATTAAATAAATCCAGGGCCATAACAGTGCGCTGGTAATGGTGGGCATAAAATACAACCAACTGTCAGGCGCGCGACCTAACATGCCATTCACCCATAAAGTGAGCAGTTGTTTTAACAGTAGCAGGAAGAAGATGACGATGGCCTGTTGCAATAGCGAGGCCACGCGTAAGCGTTTATGTTGCAGGTGTATGACATAAATAACCAGTACCATTCCTATGGCATGTTGCCCCATTAAAGAGCCATAATTTACATCCAGTAGCAAACCGGTAAACCACGCCATGGTGACACCAATTTTTGTCGGCAATGTCATTGCCCAGTAAATTAATACCAGCGTTACCCAGTCGGGTCTAAACTCAACCATCCAGCCTGGCAGTGGCATGATGGCAAGCATGAAAGCGACAATAATGGTGATTAAACCGATGCGCAGCGTTTTATTCATCGTGCTTACTCATTTGTTGGCTCATCATTACCGCCATGCTGCTCAGACTGGTTATCGTCCGCTGTCTTGTTAGTCGGATTTTTTTTATCCAGTACTACAGTGTTATCCGTTTTTTCAGGTGGATTGTTGCGCCATACCAGTAATACTTCACGGCTTTTATCGAGTTGTGCCAGTGGCATTGCGATAACGGTTGCAAAAGGTTCGCCGGCAGGACGTTCAACTTTTGTAATACGGGCCACTGGATAATTGGGTGGAAAAACACCACCAAGGCCAGAAGTGATTAAGGTATCACCCTCTCGGATATCAATATTATGTGGCAGGTGACGCAAGTTAAGCTGCTCCATTTTACCAGTGCCAAATGCGTTGGCACGTAATCCAGTACGGTCAATTTGTACCGGCAGTGCATGACTGGCATCGGTGATTAACATAGCAGTTGAAGACAGCGGACTAACATGAATAATTTGCCCCATAATGCCCTGTGCGTCGATGATAGGTTGACCACGATAGACATCATGGTTGCTGCCTTTGTTGAGTATGATTAATTGTCGATAAGGGTCAACATCGACATTGATGATTTCTGAAATAAGTAAACGTTCTGTGGTTTTTGGGGTGGCGCTTAATAGCTCACGTAAGCGTTCATTTTCTTTTTCTATGATATCCAGTTTTTGTAACTGCACACGGTTTTCCAGGTGCCGAGCAGAAAATTGACGATTTTTTTCAAGCAGAATTTGTCTGCTGCTAAACACTTCATCGGACCAGTAATAAAGGCGAATAGGTAAGTCAATGGTGTATTGCAGTGGATAGATAATGCTGGAAAGTGTGCTGCGGACTAATTCCAGAGACTGCCATCTATGGTCTACAGTCATTAAAATGATGGAGGCAAGTACCAGCACAGCCATGCGAAAGGTTGCAGATGGGCCACGGGTGAATAGTGTTTGCATGTTTTGTTAATTACTAATTACGAATTACTAATTACGAATTGGGCGGTTTTGGCTTGTTCTTTGGTTACTACTTACCGTGCTACTTATTGAAAGCTTTTTAATAATCACCTATATCTCGTAATTAGTAATTAGTAATTAGTAATTAATTTACCTCATTCAACAGCGAGGAAATCGCCCCCGTGCTGGTCAATCAGTTCAAGCACGCGACCGCCGCCACGTGCCACACAGGTAAGCGGGTCTTCTGCCAAAACTACAGGCAGACCGGTTTCTTCTATAATAAGGCGATCAATGTCTCGTAATAATGAACCGCCACCGGTTAACACAATGCCGCGTTCAGCCACATCTGCACCGAGTTCAGGCGGGGTTTGTTCCAATGCGGTTTTTACCGCGCCGACGATACCTTGCAGTGGTTCCTGCAGGGACTCAAGAATTTCATTGCTGTTAAGTAAAAAACTGCGTGGGATACCTTCTGACAGATTGCGACCTTTGACCTCAATTTCTAATAAATCTTTGCCGGGATAAGCGGTGCCAATTTCGTGTTTAATTCTTTCAGCGGTGGCTTCACCAATCAAAATACCGTAATTACGGCGTACATAATTGGTAATGGCGTCATCAAACTTGTCGCCACCAACGCGGATAGAGGCGGAATAAACAATGCCGTTTAATGAGATGACTGCCACTTCCGACGTGCCGCCGCCGATATCAAGTACCATCGAGCCTTTGGGTTCATCAACCGGCATACCTGCACCAATCGCTGCTGCCATCGGTTCATCAATTAAATAAACCTTACGCGCCCCTGCACCTGTTGCCGATTCTCGTATGGCACGGCGTTCAACCTGGGTTGCGCCGCAGGGAACACAGATCAGTACCCGTGGACTAGGCCGTAATATTTTACTTTCATGCACCGAACGAATGAAGTGCTGAAGCATTTTTTCGGTAATATTAAAGTCGGCAATCACACCGTCACGCATTGGTCGGATGGCGGTAATGTTTTGTGGCGTACGCCCCAGCATGCCTTTTGCCGCTTTGCCATAAGCTTCAATGCTTTTGGGCCCACCAGGGCCGCGGTCTTGACGGATGGCAACAACAGAGGGTTCATCGAGAACAATGCCTCGACCGCGGGCGTATATCAATGTATTGGCAGTACCAAGATCAATTGATAAATCGTTGGAAAACATTCCCCGGAAACGATTCAAAAACATGTGTGCAGGCCTTTTTATGTTCTATAAGGGGGTTTCATCTAGATCTGCCTGACGTGTAAAGCAGGTCGGCATGTTGGACGTTGCGAGAACCCTTAATTTGTATAATGTGTGTGCTTTATATAATACTGTTTATCGAATAATAGAGTTTTATATCAAAATTACCACGATTACAGTGTGTGTGGCGCGTACTGTATCAATCAGACCGCTGCACCGCAAGGTTTATCCTTAAAAAATCAGTTCAATCGTAGCAAGAGCGATCAAGGTGCTGAATATGCAAGACTTTTTCAGATATTTTGAGTGAAATCGTATCATCCATACGGTGAATTCAAAATATTAGAAAAAGTCTTGTATATTCAGTGCATTGGACGCTCGCAGTAGGTTTAACTGATTTTTTAAGGATTACGTTACAAGGCTGTGAATATGCCTGAAAATGGCTGGAATAACCCTTTTTGGCTATTTTATCGGTTGTTTGAGTAGAGCTAATAAGCAAAATGTGGTACTTTTCTGCCTCAATTTGCCGGTAGTGTCGGTGTTCAATTATTGGAGTTATTCATGTCAATCGATGTTGATGAAGTTACAAAAATAGCTAAGCTGGCTTGTCTAAGCGTGAATGAAGATGATATTCAGTCTTATGCGACCAATCTATCAAACATTCTTGACCTGGTGGCGCAGATGGATGCGGTAGATACCACCGGTGTGACACCGATGTCGCATCCGTTTGATGCAGTGCAACGGTTGCGCGAAGATGTGGTCACCGATTTTGATCGCCGTGAAGACTTTCAGGCGCTTGCACCAAAAACAGAAGATGGCCTTTATCTTGTGCCTAAAGTAATAGAGTAATCGTAACTACTTAGGTGAATAGTCTGTAGGTGTTTAGGGGTTGATGTAAAAAAGTAAGGCAGCATCCCCTAACAGACTACAGACTAAATAACCTAAGCAGTTACAAGTAATCAGGAAAACACATGAGCAGTAATTATCATACAAAAACCGTTACCGAATTGTCGGCGATGTTGCAGGCAGGTGAGGTCAGTAGCGTTGAGTTAACCCGGCATTTTCTCAATCGCATCAAAACCAGCGATAATAAACTAAACAGTTTTATTACCATCTGTGAGCAGCAGGCGTTAGCGCAGGCTGCCGAATCAGATGAAAAATTAAAAGCCGGTAATGCACCGGTATTGACTGGCGTGCCGATTGCACACAAAGATATTTTTTGTACAAATGGCGTGAAAACCAGTTGTGCCTCAAAAATGCTGGATGACTTTATTTCACCTTATGATGCTACCGTAGTAAAAAATATGCGCAGTGCAGGTGTGGTGATGTTGGGTAAAACCAACATGGATGAATTTGCCATGGGTTCATCAAATGAAACCAGTTTTTACGGTGCGGTAAAAAATCCATGGAATTTAGCTGCCGTACCCGGTGGTTCTTCCGGTGGTTCGGCGGCAGCCGTTGGCGCACGTCTGGCACCGGCGGCCACCGGCACCGATACCGGTGGTTCGATTCGCCAGCCGGCAGCCTTTTGCGGTATTACCGGTTTAAAACCAACCTATGGCCGTGTTTCCCGATTTGGCATGATCGCCTTTGCCTCCAGTCTCGATCAGGCCGGTCCAATGGGGCAAAGCGCCAGTGACTGTGCATTATTATTGAACGCGATGGCAGGTTTTGATGAAAAGGATTCCACCAGTATCGACAAAGCCGTGCCTGACTATTCGGCTGATCTCAATAAACCACTGGATGGATTACGAATCGGTCTGCCAAAAGAGTACTTTAATATAAAAGACGGTGGCATGGATGCGGCTGTTGAAGCTGCAATCAAAACTGCACTAGACCAATACAAAGCCATGGGTGCTGAGTTAATTGACATTGAACTGCCTAACAGCAGTTTGTCCGTCCCTGTTTATTATGTGGTTGCGCCGGCAGAATGTTCGGCTAACCTGTCGCGTTTTGATGGCGTGCGTTATGGTTATCGTTGTGAGAACCCGAAAGACTTAAATGATTTATACACCCGTTCGCGTGGTGAAGCTTTTGGCATGGAAGTTCAGCGCCGAATTATGGTTGGCACTTATGCATTGTCATCCGGTTATTATGATGCCTATTACTTAAAAGCACAAAAGTTACGGCATTTAATCAGTGATGATTTTAAAAAGGCTTATGAAAAAGTGGATGTCATCATGGCACCAACAACGCCGGCAACGGCGTTTAATATTGGCGAAAAAACCGATGATCCGATAGCCATGTATCTGTCTGATATTTTCACCATAGCGGTTAATCTTGCGGGTATACCGGCGATGTCGATTCCGGTCGGTTTTGCCGATACAACCTCCGGTAAGGCCATGCCAGTGGGGATGCAGATTATGGGTAATTATTTTGCAGAAGCAAAGCTGCTCAACGTGGCACACCAGTATCAGCAACAAACCGACTGGCATAAACAAATGCCTGAGGAGTTCAAGGCATGAATAATCAGAGCGGAATCACAGACTTCGGCGCTAGTCAATATGGAGCATGGGAAGTGGTTATCGGCCTGGAAATACATGCCCAGTTAGCCACTAAATCAAAAATATTCTCCGGTGCCAGTACCGCCTATGGCGCAGAGCCCAATACCCAGACCAGCGTGGTGGATATCGCCTTGCCGGGTGTGCTGCCAGTGTTAAATAAAGAAGCGGTACACATGGCCGTTAAGTTCGGCATGGCGATTGGAGCACATGTCGCTGATCGTTCAGTGTTTTCACGGAAGAATTATTTTTACCCGGATTTACCCAAAGGCTATCAAATTTCACAATTTGACTTACCGATAGTCGGCTCGGGTTCAATAGATGTTGAACTGGAAAATGGCGAAATAAAAACCATTGGCGTAACACGCGCACACCTGGAAGAAGATGCCGGTAAATCATTGCATGAAGATTATGCAGGCATGACCGGCATTGATCTAAATCGTGCCGGTACACCGTTGCTGGAAATTGTTTCAGAGCCCGATATGCGTAGCGCAAAAGAAGCCGTTGCCTATATGAAAAAAATTCATACCCTGGTGCAATATATCGGTATCTGTGACGGCAACATGCAGGAAGGATCTTTTCGTTGTGATGCCAACGTCTCAGTGCGGCCAAAAGGTCAGAAAGAATACGGCACCCGCGCCGAACTGAAAAACATTAACTCCTTCCGTTTTGTTGAGCGTGCCATCAATATCGAAGTTGAACGGCAGATCGACTTAATTGAAGACGGCGGTGAAGTGGTACAGGAAACCCGGCTTTATGATTCAGTAAAAAATGAAACCCGTTCCATGCGCAGTAAAGAAGAAGCCAATGATTACCGCTACTTCCCGGATCCGGATTTACTGCCGGTAATGATTACTGAGGAGTATCGTCAACAAGTTAAAGCTGAGCTACCTGAATTGCCCGAGCAAAAACAACAGCGATATATGGATGAACTAGGGTTGTCTGCCTATGATGCGGGCGTTATTACCGCGTCGCTGCCATTAGCCAACTACTTTGATGTGGTTAGTGATAAAACCGCTGATGCAAAATTATCTGCCAACTGGATTACCGGTGAATTATCCGCACGTCTTAATCGTGAGGAGGTCGATATTCAGCATAGTCCGGTTAATGCTGAAGCTTTTGCGCTGTTATTAAAACGTATAAAAGACAACACCATTTCAGGGAAAATAGCCAAAGATGTGCTTGACGCTATGTGGAATAGCGAAGGTAGTGCCGATGAGGTGATTGAAAATAAAGGCCTGAAACAGATTACTGACAGCGGTGCGATTGAAGCCTTTGTTGATGACGTTATTGCCAATAACCCTTCGCAGTTTGAAGAACTTAAAGGTGGTAAAGATAAAATGATGGGCTTCTTTGTTGGCCAGGTAATGAAAATGTCCAAAGGCAAAGCCAATCCCGCACAGGTGAATGAGCTTATTCGCAGTAAGATGACGTAGTACTTTTTTAAAAATTTTCACCAGTAGTAGCACAAGGATGTGCTGTTTACGAACCAAAGGATGGACGAAGAGCGCGAAGTACACGAAGAAAAATTACAGTTAATGCTCAAACCATAATTTGGCTATATTCTGCTCATCATATTTTAAAAAACTTCGCGATCTTCGTGTGCTTCGTGGTAAATGTATTTTTTATGATGTTGAGTAGTTATCATTTTTTAAGGTTTACTATATGAACGAATCAGAATTTCAGGAAATTGCCGAACAAACCATCGAATCTATTCAGGATGCCATTGACGATAGCGAGGCCGACATTGATTACGATGAAATTGGCGGTGTGCTAACGCTGGAGTTTGAAGATGGCAGTAAAATTATTTTCAGCAAACAGGGTGCAATGAAACAGTTGTGGATGGCGGCTAAAAGCGGTGGTTTTCATTTTGATTATATTGAAGAAAATGGGCAATGGATATGTGATAGTGGTGAGAATGAAGAGTTGTACAGCATGTTGTCCAGGCTAGCGACTGAGCAGTCAGGTGAAGAAATTAACCTGTCAGAGCGCCAGGGTTTTAAATAAACTTTTTTTGGAGAAAAGGTTATGAGTGATGAAATTATTAAAAACCTCGGTCCATTGGCACCATTAGCAGGTACCTGGCAAGGCGATAATGGCATCGATATATCTAGAATTAAGAGTAAGGAAACGGAAACCAGATACCGTGAAAAAGCCGTGTTTGTACCCATTGGTCCGGTCAATAACGGGCCACAAAAACTCTATGGTTTGCGTTATTCAATGACCGCATGGCCACTTGATAGTGATGATGCCTTCCATGAAGAATTGGGTTACTGGTTGTGGGATAAAGAGAATGGTCAGGTATTAAAAACCTTGATGGTACCTCGTGGTGTCACAGTTAATGCCGGAGGTTGTGTGGATGAAGACAGTAAAAGTTTTCGTCTGGAAGCTGAGTGTGGTTCAGAAACGTATGGTGTTATGTCTAATAAATTTTTAGATGAAACGTATAAAACAAAAAATTACAGTGTGGATATAGAAATCCATGAAGATGGGCTGTTTAGTTATAAACAAGATACACAATTGTGGATTCCGATTAATCAGGCAATTTTTCATCACACTGACCAGAATACGCTGGAGAAAGTTTAATAGTGCGGGAAAAG
>CAYQXD010000062.1:0-17048 GCA_964421315.1 uncultured Thiotrichaceae bacterium
CACGTCGTACAGTTATGTTATATGCATGTGGGTCGATGTTCATTGATTTTCTCCTAGGTAATGATTCAGCTCTGATTCATACTGTCTCAATAATGTTATAACTTTCTTAATGTAAACCGGCTTTATCTCTGGATTTTTGCCATGGCCACAGGTGTAAGCACCTGAAGTGAAGGATGCAACACCATGGTGAACAAAAACTTTATGGCCTTGTTTCTTACCATCTCTTACGTCAAAACCAAGAGACTCCAAATAGCCTGCTAACTCTTTGCAGCGAACTGTGGCGCCTGCTGACCGTAGGCTTTTAATCACATCATCAAACATTTTACGCTCAGTCATATGGTACCATTTTTAGCCATGCGACACCATATATAGTGTCACTGTCGGCAATTATCAATGATTCTTTACTTTTTGTCACTATTATTATCTCCAAAAATAACTCACTAATTGAAAAGGAACGAAAAGAAATCTCATATCTCTTTGTTTTTTTATGTCTTTTTTAATAGAAAACTAAGAGTTTCATACGAACTTCAATCACTATAGTAGTAACCCTTATTTACCTAAATCCATTCGTTTACGTACATCTTTTATATCAAGACCAGGCGGAGTTGGCTTGAAATCTTCTGAGTCTTTTTGCAGCCCATACTTTTTCTTCTGATGATCACGAAGAGACTTCAAGTTCAATTCCATTGTAAGAAAAGTCAGATTATCACCACCTTTGATCCGCAAAGGGCTCATTTTTTCAGTTTTTGATGGACTAACAACCCTTGAATCACCAAAACATGAGTCATTAACCTGTATAACGTAGCAATGTAAATCACGTGCAGCTGATTCAACTATATTGGAAAAATAATTTACGTCTTTATTGAATTCGGTGCCAACAATAAAATCCACTTTTCCTTTAAATAGACATCTATCCTCAATACTCGTCAATTCATAACAGTTATAGACTGCGAAACAACAACCACGCCAACGGAACAGCTGGTATTTGTCCCGCGTAAGGTTTGGTATGTTTAAATAATTATTATTTAAAATAAATATTTCTTCAGGGGAATAATGTCGTTTTAATCTTTTGCATGGCACACATGCAATATGATTGTTGCCAGCCTTATATGGAAGAGCAGCCAGGACTTCATTATATGCATATTTACCACGTCGAACTCTGTGCTCAAGCCCACATACCACGCCAATTTTATGTTTTCTAGCCCAACTGACTAACATCGATTCCCAAGCATAAGGAACACTTACCTCAGGAAATACCACCAAATCAATTTTATTGTTTTTGGCAGTACGAAAACTAGAAATATCATTTAATAGCTGAGTAAATGGTTTAAGCCTCTCTCTTGATACTACTGGTTTCCCGAGATAACTAGATTCAATGTGCTTTTCTAATACTGGTATGTTCGCAAGTGCAACCTGAATGCTCTCGTGTAAGTCTGGTTTATCAAGACCAATATCTATTTGTAAAAAACTAGGCATTGTTATCATCCATTTCAATAGAAATGTTATTCCAGTCTATCCCTTCGATAGGCTGACCATTGGCAAATTCGTATATTTCAGTCGACTGGTTCAATGCGTTAATTTGATTTTCTTCTAGGTTTCCGCTTTCCGACAATAATAAACATTCATCAAAATGCACATATCGTGGAGACCAATTCAATTTTTCAGGGCTGATTTCTACCTTTTCATTTATAACCCTGGTAATTAACGGACCTTTGTAATTTGTATAATTAAGTAGAGGTAATCTAATGAAATGGTGACGAATAAGATTCGCTCGCCTAAATGTAAAACTAGCGTCTCCTTCAAACCATTCAAAGAATGGATCATCTTCCTCTTTTAACGCATTACTCATAGAGCGGCTCAAACGAAGATGGCTTTCAAGGTTAGACTTTAATGCTTTTGAAATACTACCTTTACCTTTCATTCTCAGACGGTTAATTTCTGCACGAAGACTTCGATCAAATATATCAGCTGACTTCAGATCATCCGCAATCACAAAGTAAGTAAATACCCGTTCCCAAAGGTCATGGAATAAAATAGCATTCCTACCTTTAAAAAACTTTCTTAACCCTCTGCTAACTTCTGGATTGGGTGGATCATCTGTCAGCAAGTGCAACATTGTCTGACGAGCTAAATTTTTAGCCAGCTCATATCTGTTCTCAGCTAGACCTTTTATACTCCTGAACTTGTTTACAGACCCGTCATACATAAGTTCATATGCCACATCTTCAAGTGAATTATCTGACTCATCAACTGGTAACAACAGGAAACTACTACTATTTTCCTCTAACTTTTTCTGAAACTTTTCCAAACCAGCTATTGAATGCTTTACATCAAAATACTGAAGAATACACTTTGATTGTTGTAGGTGAAGCCCACGAGGTTTTCTGATCTCATAACGATTGCCTTCTGGTGAACGTAAAATTTTATTACGAACAAGAACATCATCAATAAAATCTTCAACGGGGTGCTTGCTTTGTGAAGGGTCTTCTGAAGATTCTACAACCAATAATATATCGTCAACATACCTGCCATAATATGCAGGCTTTAATCTTGATTTTATTAACCTATCAAATGGTCTGAGATACCAGTTGGCAAGCAATGACGACGTACATAGGCCGATAGGTATACCTGTATCCATTGAAGGTGGACCATCATGTGTATCATGAAGATGCGACTCAATTTTTTCACGATATGCGACATGAACCGCTTCCAAACAATTCAGTAATTCACTTGACGAGTCATCAATAAAGTTTGATTGATCTTCATCACGTTTAGCTTCAGCTATTTCATTGGCTAAGCTATTAAAATCAAGATTTATTCTATAAAAATATTCTTGAACATCTAGGCCTAATATACAAACACTAGTTTTATCTTCTACCAGTAGCTGCTTAGCCTTTTTTATCCCAGTGTCGCGCCAGCGCGCATATAAATCATGATATTTACGAAATAAATTAGCCGTTTCATCTTCATCATCATTTAGACTTTTAGACAATCGAGATCCAAAGCATTCATCTCCCAACCTTCCATCTAAATATCGTCCTTCAAACATAATCCATAGAATCGCAATCAGGTGTAGTTCGATAGGTCCATCAAAAAAGTAGTTTACTTTTTCGACATCAAAATATTTTCTTGATGTCACATTACTAATAAACCTTCCCTCGTTTTCAGACTGATCTATTGTTTGTTCATCTTCTTTTGACAAGCTTTTAGGAACCACACGAAAATCTATTTCACTCAGCCATTGTCTGAATGTTTTAGACTCTAATGGGGAATTATTATTTACTACACGTCTGACTGCTGCCAATTGTTTCTTGAAATTTTTAGAGCACTCAAACTCAGCAACACGATGACGTAAATGAAGGTCACTTTTATCATAATAGACATAACGCTTAAGCTTGCGATATGCCAATTCAACATGGAACTTTTTTATCTCCACGCAACTACACCCCAAATACTTTCATTACTTCATCACCCAAATGATTGATGACTTTTACAGCAATACGTCCCGATTTTGGCTTGTTGAATGGGCGTGATGTATCACTGTGCAGTGTTTCCCAGGCTTCGGCGCTGATTTCAGCTTTTAGTGTTGTTTTGAGGGATTTGTATGGGTCATTGGCTCCTAAAAAATAAGCCTGGCGAACAAAAAAGCTTTCTTCGTTGTAGTCGCTATCGACAAACCAGCAGGCAATGCCGTCTGCACCATCACTGCGTACTTCACCGGTATTGGGATGAAACACATCGACACCATTGACCTTGACCATTATCTGATTATCTTCTGCATCCAGAATATCTATATCCGGTTCACCGAAGATAACGAATAAATTGCCTTTGCCGGTATTTTTTAAATCATCGGCCATATGCAGGTCGGCATTCATACGCGCCTTAAGTACCGGTATACGCCCTAATTTGTCGAACTCTGTGGCATGTGCTTCGTAGTTAAAGGCACAGGCGATGAGTGAGTCAAAATCTGCATCACCGGCTTCTTTTGCTGCTGCTACCAGATCAGCTCGTTGAACTGTGCCAAATTCCGGCCCGATGAAAATAGCGGCGCGTTTTTCTGTTCCCGTGTCATCATCACCTTCCATATACCGACCTTCCGCACAAATAAGATCACCAGGCCACGCTTTTATTGATGAAAAATTAATTTTATCTTCTTTATGTGCTTGTTGAACGCCTGCTGTTTTTAAGTTTTCCAGAATCATTTGAGTGAAGTCATTCGCCACTTCATAACTTTCTGTGTCTTTTTTTAATGGATCAATTAATTCACCATTTTCATCAACACCTAGCATTCGATGGGGCGATAAACTTTCTACAGTAAATGGCCCGGCAACCCTTACCTTTTTATTGTCTTCATAGGGTTTGTCGTACAAATATTCAAAATCGGCTTTGGCGGCAATCGAGGCATCGATTTCCTGTTGCCGCGCTATGCGTAACTGCCACCATTTTTTATGTATCTGTATAGCTTTGTCATCATCCCAGTAATCAAATGGTTTCTCTGGCAAATTTTCTAAAGTAAATGACCTGCCCTGTTCATCGTTAAGTTTTTTCAGCGCGGTCAGCTTTTTCTTTTCGCTATCGGCTGCGTGTATTTTTTCCAGTAATTTGGCTTCTTTGTCCGGCCACGGGTATCCAGCTTCACGAGGTATTTCCCAGTCATTCCATACGCTATTGAGTTGCTGATTTAATGCCTCACGCAAAGGTTTCAGATGTTGCTGGAATTTATCCCAGATCACGTCAATTTCTGTGTTGTTGGCGATTGATTTGAGAGTTATGTGTGGTACGCGCTGATAAACAAATCCCTGGCGGATGTTGTTGTGTGTGGTCATAGTTGAGGGTGCTGTGCGGGTTACGTCAGCTTCTTTAGCTTGTCCATCCACACTATCAGCAAGTAAGTAATATGGATATTTTGCACCCATAATACGAGCACGTGCTAGTGCAACCCGAGAAGTGTCAACCGTGACCCAACGGCGCCCCCACTGCTCGGCGACATAAGCGGTAGTTCCAGAGCCGCAGGTAGGGTCGAGGACAAGGTCACCGGGGTCGGTAGACATTAGTATGCAACGCTGGATTACATCTTGGTTGGTTTGAACAACATAATTTTTAGCTTGTGCTGGTGCTGTATCATCCCAAAAGTTATTTAATTTCTGATATGGAAAATCACCAAAAAAATAGACATAACTTAAGCTCTTTCCTTCAGTTTCTAATCTATTAGATCTTTCTAATCGCCCCATTTTTTCTTTTGTGGTAACCCAAGAACCACCTTTGGGAGCGTTGAATATTCGCCCATTAAAAGTGAAATCGTAAACGGTCTGCTCAGAATAAGAAGGGGCTCTCTGTGATACCAGTCTATAGACTCGATCAGTATTTTTAAGATTTGCAATATCATTCCCGTTAACTCTCACACGATCTCCAAGGCCGTTCTCTAACCCTGTCCAACGTGAGGTAACCTTAGGAAATGCTTTCCGGAACAGCACTCTATATTTAATTGCTGCTTTATTCTTGCAGTAATAAACAAGATAGTCAGTCATTCCTTCCAGGGTAACCGAACCAAGAGGCATCAATTTTTTACGAAATGGAATCAACTGAACAAAATTTTCATCCCCAAACACCTCATCCATCAACGCTCTAACCCGATGCACATTCTCATCCCCAATCTGCACAAATATAGACCCGGAATCAGTCAACAAATCCCGCGCCACCGTCAACCGATCCCTTAAATAAGTCAGATAAGAATGAACCCCGTCGCGCCAGGTATCCCTAAATGCCTTCACCTGCTCCGGTTCACGGGTAATATGATCGACCTTGCCATCTTTAACATCACGACTGGTGGTAGACCATTGAAAGTTAGAGTTAAACTTAATCCCATAAGGCGGATCAAGGTAAATACACTGCACCTTACCCCGCAGCCCTTCGCGCTCTGCAAGTGATGCCATTACCTGCAAACTATCACCCAAAATCATACGGTTCGACCAGTGCTGATCATGCTGATAAAACTCTGTTTTAGCATTATCATCTGGCACGCCATTAAAGTCAGCAAATAAATCTATTTGCGTGTCATCTTGATCTTCTTCTCTTTCAGTACGACGCTTTAAATCATCTATTAATACTTTAGGGTGAACTTTTTCCTGGATATAAAGCGGTGGCGCATTAACCACTAAATCTGACCAGTCCTGCTCATCTTTACCGCGCCACATCAGTTGTGGATCAAGGTCACGATTACGCCGATCATAAGCTACTTTAATTGGTTTTTGCTGTTCTTTATCCATTACCGACTGATATTCAGCGGTGGGAATATTTTTCCGCGAAGCTTCGTCGTGGGTCAGTGTTTCGACGGTTTTTTTTGTTGCTCTCTTTACCATGATTTTTTTTACTCAGGAATACTCTCAGGTTTCCAGGCCATCGGGGTTTTTCAGGGATTTTTTCTGCTCTGAAGTGAGCCTGCGTTCGACTTTTTTAACATCTTCTGCTGCCGGCAGTTTTTCTGGGCGTATGCCTCTTTCAAGCAAGGTATTACGCACCGCAAGATTATTAGTGATGTGTTCGTGTGATATTTCTGACTCACTCGATAGCTGGTTTTCCCGCGCATTGAAAATAGTGATTTCTGTCGCGAAGTCTTTGGCTTTTAAAATAATGGTAGGGGCAAAATCTGCCAGTGGTTTATTAGCGGGCACTTTCCATTGTGATTTCATCGCTCTGGTCGATTTTCCAAATAATGCCTGGTCTCCCTTGCTGCGAATTATGCCAAAGTTTTTATTGCCGCCGGTTTGCTGATAGATCACATCTGACAGTTCTTTTTCTGTCTGACTTAGTTTTTTTCGCGCCGAAATACGTTCTGTTTCGAGTAAGCGCTGTTCGATGAGTTCTGCACGATGCGTCTGCATGGCAAAATAGGTTTGTGCAAAGGCGATCGGCTGCTTTCTTGAATCTCCATTTTGTGCAATCAGGTAGCAGGCATAGCGAGTGAGCATGATGTCATCGACTTCTCGCTGTCCTCCTGAGCCAAGATCGACCATTTTGTTGACATCAACAAAATGGTCAGATATTGGATGTTGTGAAACTTCGCAGGCTGTTCTTGCTTTACTGACAACGGCTGTAAAATTACGCCATTCAGAATAGCCCAATAAGTGCTGCAGGTCACGGGCCAGCCAGAATTCAATGCCGTTATCAGTTTCCTGTGCGTGGGCTTCAAAGGTTTCTGTCAGGTTATTTACTATGTTTGATTTCACGAGGTTTCTCCTGTTACCTGATGGATCATGTTATTAAATTCTGCTTCAACCTTTTGCGCAAAGTCAGACTGCATTTGATACACATCGGT
Organism: uncultured Thiotrichaceae bacterium; assembly: GCA_964421315.1. Classification (GTDB taxonomy): domain Bacteria; phylum Pseudomonadota; class Gammaproteobacteria; order SZUA-229; family SZUA-229. Next base: position 7,316 of record CAYQXD010000062.1, read on the forward strand.
AAATTCCACAAACGCCCAACGTCCATAGGTTTTTAAATTGTTTACACCTGGCACCCAGTAGGTATCCATGGTTGATTTCTTTTCTTTGGCATCTTCACCACGATAGCCTTTTATTTCTACAATTAGATGCAGCGGGTCTTCGTGACCATCATCAACCAGCACAATAAAATCGGGTATGTAGGTTCGCATATTTGAGCCATAACGATAAGGCACTTCTAACCCCAGATTATGGTTTTTCACATAAGCTTTTACTTGCGGATGATTCTCAGCCACTCGGCAAAACTCCCCCTCCCAATCGCTATCAAGAATAGCCCAATTGATATGACAACAATTTGGATCTGTTTGCCAACGTTCCATCTTAGATGTATTGAAATTTACATTTATTGTTGAGCCTGTGGCATTGTATGGGTCTAGCACTGCTTTTACGGGATGCTCACCCACAAATTGTCGAGTAATCGCATCCGTTATACGCGAACATGCCATATCAGCCAGTTCCTGATACATTAACTGTGCGGGGTAAGTTCCGCCTTTACAAACGAGATAATTATCAATCCATTGTTTTGTAATACGTTTTAGCTGACCAAACAAATGCAGTTTTGGCTCTTCCCCCTCATCACGCCATTTACTGTAAAGCAAACGATGCGTTAAGTGATATAACAAGGTTGAATGCCGCATGTCACCAAGATGCTGCAAACTAAGGTCATTATCTTCACCAATAATGCCCGCATTTTTTGTTTCTGATGGTCCGACCAAATCAGGCGTTAATAAGAGCTCAGAGTCATCATTAAAATCTGCTACTAAACGTTCCTCTGGTAGTTCAGCCCGATAACCAGCAACACGCGGAAAACGTATTTCAAGATGATCCCGTTCAGGCCGCATGGCTTTAACCTGAATGGTTTCTCCTGGAGGTTGCGGCGGCGCTATAACTGGCTTAGCAGTAAAATCAAATGGTATTCCCAATACATCAGCGTACTCTACGTTAAATAAACCCTCTTCATTTAAATCGTAGGATTGTCTGCGCAATGCTCGACCAATAACCTGCTCACATAATAGTTGAGTTCCAAATGCCCTCACACCCAAAATATGGGTAACAGTATTAGCATCCCAACCTTCTGTTAACATCGAAACAGAAACCACACAGCGAATAGATTCACCCAATCGGTCTTTTTTACCTACGGTATTCATTACTTCACGTAATAAATCCTGATCCCGGATATTTTCAGCCTGTTGTCTGTCACCGGTGCGCTCTATGATTTCGCGTCGATAACGATCTATTTCATCACTCGCCATTTCACGGAAATTTTTGTCCAGCGCATCACCTGATTCTAATTGCTCACTATCTATAAGTAGTGTGCGTGGACGGGCGTATTGTTCACCATTGGCATCATAGTTGCGAAATAGTTCTAGCCGTCCATTTTTAAGTTGAGAAGTGCCATCTTCGTTTTCACGATAAAAGCCTGAGATGAAATCGTATACCAGCTTTGAGGTTGAGGTGTTGTTACACACCACTATGAAACAGGGAGGCACGTGAATACCCGCTTTGTCCCAGAGCTCATAGGTTTCTTTATAATGCCCATAGAGCGCCTGGAGTGCGGTCTGTAATTCCACCGGCAAGCTGAGCGGGTCTAAATTTTTAGCTTTACCCCTGCCCTTTTTAGGCATTTTTGTACGGATATTTTCCCAGAGGTTTCTAAACTTGGGCATGTCTCCGCCAGGAATATTATCTGACACGGGCACACGTGGTAATTTAACAATGCCACATTCGATTGCATCCATTAGCGAAAAATCACACATTGTCCATGGGAACAATGTTCCTTCCGCGTAACCTGAACCGCTTAGAAAGAACGGCGTTGCTGAAAGGTCAACAACACGAGAGATACCAAGATGGCTGTTTAAGTATTCAAGACCTGAAATCCATAATCGAGCGGCTTCTTTGTTTTTCTCTGCTTCTTTTTTGTCATCACCTTTGAGGTTGTCATCGATTCCAGTTGATTTTTCACGATAACAATGATGTGCTTCATCATTGATAACCATGATATTTTTCATGCCCATGAGGTCAGGCATAACACGCTGTAACATCTGCCCCTGTGTTTCCAGTGTTTCTAATGCATCCCCTCGGCCTTGCAAAAGCGACCGGCCACCTTTTGACAGGTTTATTCGTTCACGTAATTTAAATGCGTGATAGTTGGTAATTACAATTTTAGCGCGCTCTAGTTCACGCATCATATCGCTGGGTATAAGTTCTCGACTTGCGTAGTAGCTGTCTGGGTCATTGGGTTGCAATACGCGTAATCGATCTCGAATTGTTAAACCCGGTGCTACAAGCAAAAAACCACGGGTGAATTTTTTGCTATTTGGCCTTCGAGCTGCGTTAATGGTTTGCCATGCGATTATCATCGCCATTACGGTAGTTTTACCTGCACCCGTAGCCAGTTTTAATGCCAGTCGCATTAAACCTGGGTTGGCATCATTATTTGCATTACCCAGGTGCTCTAAAAAGATCTTTCCTGATTTACCAAATTTCGGGGCAACCTCTGTTAGCCAGATGATGGTTTCTACAGCTTCAACCTGACAGAAAAATGGTCGTATTCCACTAAACTTATGATGCCGCCAATGTTGCAGTAACCGCGCGGTTTCAGGGGTGACATTCCAGCTGTTAGGGTTTGGCAGTTTACGCCATTGATCAACATGGTTACGTAGTTCATTGATGATGGGTGTTGGATCATACTGCTGTTCTTCTGAGGATAGATTTTTGCCTTCATCAAAAATCATTTGTTGCTGGTCAGCAGATCCTTTTCGTTTCCTGGATTTCGGAATAGGCGTGATAAATTCGGCCTTGCGCCGATTTTGTATTATCTGCTGAGTTGGTTGCCCATCATCGTCAAGTTCCCAATATTGATCTGGATACTCATAAGGCGAATTTAATATGGGTTTATCAAAAAACGGCTGTGACATTGGATTTATTATTATTCCTTGATATAGCTATCTTTGTGCGTTTTGGCATTATACCCATAATAATTACATTTATGATGGTTTAGTTGCCTGACTATGTATCTTAGGGTTTTTAAACCTTTATTCAGTCTGCGTAGCAAAATCTTTAATGAAAAAACAAATAACCCGCAAAAATAGCCATGCTAATACCGGCAAGGTCAGCCAACAGGGCGCAGCCAAGTGCATGACGTACTTTTTTGATGCCAACGCTGCCAAAATAAACCGCCAGAACGTAAAACGTGGTCTCGGTACTGCCCTGCATAATGGCTGCAACCGTGGCGGCAAACGAATCAACGCCGTGCGTATTCATGGTTTCTAACATCATGGCGCGGGCACCGCTGCCACTTAAAGGTTTCATAAAGGCGGTAGGCAAAGCCTGAATGAAATCGGTATTAAAGCCTAGAAAATTAAAAAACATTTCGACCAGTGAAAGCAGGCCGCCAAGCACGCCACTGCTGCGTAATAAACCAATGGCAACCAGCATGGCGAGTAGGTAGGGGGTTAATTTTATGGCAAGACTAAAACCTTCTTTGGCGCCCTCAATAAAGGCATCATATACATCCACTTTTTTAAACCAGCCTACGCTCAGGAAAAGCATGATGATGCCAAATAAAATAAAGTTGCCAAACAGGCCGGATGTTTTTGCCATTTGCTCTGTCGGCAGCGACAGCATATAACTGGCAAGGGCAGCAAGCAGGATGGCAAAGGCAGAAAAATAAAATACTATGATTTTATCAAGCAGGTTTATTTTTTGTACATAAGCAACTGCAAGCAGCCCGGTTAGTGTGGAGGCACTGGTTGCCATGAGTATGGGCAGGAATACAGCAGTAGGGTCGGCTGATCCCTGTTGTGCGCGATACATAAATATTGTTACCGGCAATAACGTGACCGCAGAAGTGTTCAGCACCAGAAATAATATCTGTGCGTTACTGGCAGACTCTTTTTCAGGATTTAAGGTTTGTAGATCCTGCATGGCTTTCAGACCCATGGGAGTTGCTGCATTATCTAAACCTAAAATGTTGGCAGCCATGTTCATAGTGATGCTGCCGTGTGAAGGATGATTTTTAGGCACATCTGGCATTAGTTTTAAAAACAGCGGCTCAAGTACGCGAGATAGTAGTTGAAGCATGCCAGCTCGTTCGGCAATTTTGAAAAAACCTAACCACAGTGCCAGTACACCAATTAAACCAATCGAAATCTCAACGCTCAGACCTGCCATGTCAAAGGTGGACTGGATAAGCGTTGAAAATATTTCAGACTGTCCGTTTATCAGCCATTGATAACAGGCGCTGATAAATGAGACGGCAAAAAAGGCAAACCAGATATGCGTTAACATATTTTATGTTTAAAGATATAGTTGCCTGAGTATATACAGGTGATAAGAATGTTTCTGCTGTTATTCACTTGCTCAGGGCGTTAACAACCGCAGTCCATGTTTTGGCAATGTTATCGTGGTTGTAACCACCGCCGCCCATAGCAAGCACTTTGCCGTCACAATGCCGTTTTGCTATTTCACATAAACGTTTTGTTGCATGGGCATGTGCTTTTTCTGAATATTGCAGATCGGTTATCGGGTCACCTTTAATGCTGTCTGCCCCGCATTGAAATAAGATGAATTCGGGTTTGTGTTTTTCCAGAAAAGATTCTACCTGAGGCCACATTTTGAAGAACAATTTATCGTTTGCATTGGGTGGCATCGGGATGTTGAGTTTTTTACCGGCAGCATCACCTTTGCCAATTTCATTAACTGCACCTGTGCCGGGATATAAAAACCGGCCATCTTCGTGCATGTCGGCAAAAATCAAACGTGGTTCATCTTCAAAACTGTAGAACACGCCATCACCATGATGGGCATCGATATCAACATAAGCGACACGCTGTAAATGGTGTTTTTGCAATAAAGTTTCAATGGCGATACCGCAGTCGTTAACTACGCAAAAGCCAGCAGCAATATGCCGGCGTGCGTGGTGTAAGCCGGCAATAGGAATAAAGGCGGTTTTATAACGTGCCGCCATTAATTTATCGATAGCATCAAGTACGCTACCGGCGACATAACAGGCGGCTTCATACATACCGGTAAAGGCTGGCGTGTCGCCATTATCAAGATAACCGATGCCAAATTTGGATTGTTCAATGACTTTCTGAATGTATTCGTGTGTGTGAAATAACTCCAGGCTTTGCTGGTCTGTTGCCACTGCCTCAAGAATATCCACTTTTTGATCTAGTCGCTGTTTATAAAGCGCCTGCTCGAATACATGGTGGCGTTGTGGGCCAAACGGGTGCTCGTCACCAAAGCCGTAGGCGGCAAGGTTGTCGGATAAATAAACACAGCAGGAATGTTTGCTCATAGCTTAACGCGCTGACGCATCGGTGGTTATTTGATATATGTTATCACCACTAATTTTTAAAATTTCCAATAATAGACAAAATAGTGTTTGCATCCTGACGCGCTAAAAAATGGGAAGTGGGCGTGGTAAAGGTTGATGAGCGCCCCTGTAATGCTGGTACGTTGTTCATGTTCTGGCTAAATCCTGGCACATAATAATCACCCGTTTGTCCACTGTTGTCTAAACGAATAATAGAGGCATAATAAATATCAGGATGTGGCTGGCTATTCAGCCAATAAAGCAGATTACCCGGTTGTGGATGCCTTAAATCAGCCATTAAGCCGCGTGAGTGTTTAAGTGCATTGTAACCACTGCCACCAACAAAATCTTTGACCATATTAAATGGTCCGTGATTGGCAGTAACATCCAGTGCCTGATCGGCTCGACTTGTGCCAATGTGTGGCGTAGCAATGGTGATGAGTGCTTTTACATTTTTTAGCTGATGACGGATGAGTGTCATACGTGCAATCACACCGCCGGCAGAATGTCCCACTAGAATAATTTTTTCATTGTTATGGTTCTGCTGAATAATATCAATAATATTTTTTAATACATCGGCCTGTGCCATGACAGGGGTATTTGATGGTAGCTCGGCAACATAAACAATATTTTTGGCCGTTGCATGTTTGGTGACAAATAGCCGTGGACCTTGTGGGCTGCCTTTGAACATACCTGTGCGCTGCCAGCCTTGTTGATGTAACTCAGTATTAATGCCTGATTTTTCCCATGAATTAGCATCACCCAGATAACCATGAATCAATAACATGACATCGGCATGAGCAGAAATGCTGAAAAAAAATAATAGTGCAATGGTTGCTTGAGTGACTTTCATGATGGTTAAACCTTAAAAAATTAGTTGAACCTACTGTGGATGCCTAATGCACTGAATCTTAACAACTTTACAGAACATATTGAACTCACCGTATGGGTGATACGATTTCGTCCAATATAACCTTTAAAGTCGTTAATCTTCAGCACCTTAATCACCCTCGCTACGGTCCAACTGATTTTTTAAGGTTAAATAATGTTAACTAAGGGTGTTCTATTTTATAATGATTTGTATTATAAGTTGTATATGCAGGATTGGTAGTGGATAAAGTTTCGTTAATTCAGGCGCATCAGCAGGCGTTGGGTGAGTGCAGGTTATGCCCGGAAATGGTTCCTCCTGTTGTATTGGGGCAAGCCGTACAGTCAGAAATTTTACTGGTGGGTCAGGCCCCGGGTGATAAAGAGGGAGATTTAGGGCGACCCTTTGCGTGGACGGCGGGTAAAACCCTGTTCAAATGGTTTGCCTCAATAGGTCTTAATGAAGAGGCTTTTCGCCAGCAGGTTTATATGTCAGCTGTTTGTCGCTGTTTTCCCGGAAAAAATCCAAAAGGCGGTGACCGGGTGCCGGATAAAAAAGAAATAGAAACCTGTTCGCAGTGGATCAATAAAGAGATAACGCTGTTGCAACCGAAGTTAATCATTCCAGTGGGCAAACTGGCGATTTCTCAGTACTTGCCGGTAAATAAACTGGTTGATGTTATTGGTAAAAAAGTTCCGCTGAATATCAATGGCGTTGCTGTTGATCTGATTCCATTGCCTCATCCTTCGGGGGCATCAACCTGGCATCGCAGGTCACCGGGAAAAGAACTACTGGCGCAGGCATTGGTTTTGCTGGCAAAACATGAAAGCTGGAAAAAACTTAAAAACTCTTTCACAGATAACAACATTTATTATTAGCTTCGCCGAAGGCAAAAGCTAACGGATATCCTGCGTTGGAGCGACTATCTGTGGATTTAATGCTATTAATGATGCCAGTGCGAACCTTTGGACGGTTTGCTTAGGCTGTCCGGTATGGCAAAGGGTTCCTGACTCAATAATTGTGAAATCACGCCCGGTGGCAAGGGTTTGCCAAATAGGAATCCCTGGGCTTCGCTGCATTCTATTTCACGTAGATAATTCAGTTGCGTCTGAGTTTCAACGCCTTCGGCAATAACATTTAAACCCAATCCCTTGGCCATTGCGACAATGGTATTGATGATGGTGTTATCGTTTTTGTTGATACGACCTTCTTTGAGGAAGGTGCGGTCAATCTTGAGTGTTTGAATCGGTAATTTGTGCAGGTAACTGAGTGATGAGTAACCGGTACCAAAGTCATCAATCGCAATGGTGATGTCGTGAGTGCTTAATTCTTTGAGTTTGCGAATGATGCTATCCATGTCATTCATAATGGCATTTTCTGTAATTTCCAGCTCCAGCCATTTTCCAGGTATGTCGTAATCTTTTATGATGCTTAGGATAGTACTGACTATATCGCTTTCCATTAATTGACGCGCTGAGATATTGACCGACATTCTTATGTCGGGCAAGCCAGCCATTCGCCAACGACTGAGTTCTGCGCAGGCATTTTTTATCACCCACTTACCGATATCAATAATTAAACCACTTTCTTCCGCAAAAGGGATGAATTCAGCGGGTGGTATCGTGCCGTGTTCCGGGTGTTCCCAGCGTAATAGTGCTTCAACGCCAACGATGTCACCGCTGCGTAAATTGATCTGTGGTTGATAAACCAGGCTAAATTCATTGTTATCCAGTGCTCTGTGAATGCCGGTATCTAATGAAAGGTTTTCAATGTAAGGCATATTCATTTCATTGGAATAAAACTGGTAACCATTTTTACCCCGTCCTTTTACATGGTACATGGCAACATCGGCATGTTTAATCAGGTTTTCCATATTGGTTCCGTCCTGCGGGTACAGGGCGATGCCAATACTGGCGCTAACATATAACTCGTGGCCATCTATAATAAAAGGTTGTTTTAGTGTATTAGTGATTTTGTCGGCAAGTTTGCTGGCATCTTCACGTCCATTGTGAAGTTTAGGTAGCATCAAGGTGAATTCATCGCCGCCGAATCGCGCCAGAGTGTCGCCAGCTCGTATGCACTCTTTTAGTCGTATACTTACCTGTTGCAATAACTCATCACCAATCATATGCCCCAGACTATCGTTAATGTTTTTAAAGCGGTCAAGGTCGAGGAACATAACTGCCAGGTTTTCCTCTTCACGTTTGGCCTGATTAATGGCCAGGCTCAGGCGATCTCGTAATAGTGCCCGATTTGGCAGTTTGGTTAACAGGTCATGATAGGCCTGGAAGTTTATGGTTTCTTCTGCAATTTTACGATCGGTTACATCACGGGCAACGCCATAGGTGCCGGTGTAATCGCTATAGTGATCCCGGTTTTCGTTATACATCCCCATGGCACTAAGCTCAATCGGTAAGGTGCGATTAGTAAAATGACGGGATTTACCATCATCTTTGCATTTGAGGCGTAACTCGATATTTTTAGCCGCACGTTTACCGATGCGGCGCTCATTAAAAATATATTTTGCCTGCTCCATGTCGTCAGCGTGTACCAGGAAGGAATAATGTTTACCGACAATTTCTTCTTTGCTGAAACCTAGCAGGCTTTCGATGCGTTCATTGATAAAGGTGAAATGGCCGTCCTGATCCAGAATGTAAATAATATCAGGCGAGGTGTTTACTATATACCGATGCAGGCGTTCTGATTCTGATAGTTGTTTCTGGATGAATGTGTTTTGTTTTTGCAGCAGCTTTTCTTTTAAAGCGTTATTGATGGTGATGATTAACTCATCGGTGGCATAGGGTTTGCGTAAGAAGTCATAGGCACCCTGGCTGCAGGCATCTTTGGCGGCCTCAAATGAGGTTTCGCCGCTGACAATAATAACGGAAGTGTCGATTTTTTTACTATTGATGTGTGTCATCACGTCGTGCCCGTTGACATAGGGCATGTGTAGGTCCAGCAATACCAGGTCGTAGTTGTTCTGATCAAGCTGGCAGATTGCTTCCTGCCCGCCAATAGCGGTGTCCGTGTTAAAACCTCTGATGGCAAGCAAGTCTTTTAAACTTTTAAGGACGACAGGGTCATCGTCAACTACCAGAATTTTCTGCTCTTTCATAGTCATTTTTTCACTCTGCGGTTTAAAAGTCGCCCAACTTTTATCTTATTATTGTGTAGCACGCTCCAGAGTGTGCCTGTTTTTATCAATTGCTATTAGAGATGCCCATTATTCATTTGTCATTTAACGATCATTTAGGTAGCAGTATGTGAAAACTGGTGCCCTTGTCGCTACTTCTACAGCTGATTGATCCATGTAATTCACCGACCAGGTTTTTAACAATGTTTAAGCCGAGTCCAGCGTGCCCTTTCCCCTTGGTGGTCTCCACTGGGGAAAATAACTGAGGCAGGATGTCTGTACTTATACCTGGCCCATCGTCGGCGACGATAAGCTCGATATGTTCTTTGCCGTCAACATTGACATAATCTTGAGTGTAGACCATAAGTTTGCCAT
>CAYQXD010000063.1:0-16770 GCA_964421315.1 uncultured Thiotrichaceae bacterium
CGGGTGGATCCAGCAACACCGTGTACTCACGCAAGAGACGACCATTTGGCCAGTCAATTTCAACCAGGAAATTTAAAAAGGGTTCACGAATCGGGCTGCCTGAAGAAACTTTGATGTAAGGCGAACCGTTGATTTCTACTGACGTAAAACGCAAATCATTGAGTAGATAGGGACGATCTAAACCGGCTCGCGTAAACTCTTTTCGAGAGGCCAGTTTGACGATGAGGGTTTCGACATCTTCTGGCGTTGCAGATAATAGTTCTATGTCTGCATTTAATTTTTGATTTAAGGCTGAATTAATTTCGATTTCACCCAGGCCCAGTGTATATCCTGTATCAGGTAAAAATAACGCTGCGGCTACGATAGCCCCAAGCAATTTACGCACTGGCCGTTGCTGTACTGGCCGTTGTTGAGCTTGCAATTTATGCACTGGTGAGTCCCCTATTCATCTCTTCTCTACCTGATTTTATGCTTCAAAGAATAATCATAAACAATGGGCATTAACCAGGATTTATTCTTGTTTTTCAATTATCCGGGCAGAATTCATGTAGCTTCTCACAAACAAACACAAAACGACCTGCTAAAGCTCATTATTAACAAAATACTTTAAGTATGCAGATGTAACTATAGGTTATAAATACTGTTTTATCAAAATCTCAGCAATTTGTACGCTATTTAATGCCGCCCCTTTGCGCACATTATCCGACACTACCCACATATCCAGTCCTCTTTCATGCGAAATGTCTTCACGGATTCGGCCAACATAGGTTGCATCATGGTTTGCACCTTCCGTTACCGCCGTTGGATAACCACCGTCTTTACGTTCATCCAGCACCTGAACACCATCAGCTTTGGATAATAATTCTGTGGCTTGTTGTGCAGTGATTTTATCGACAGTCTCAATATGCAGTGCTTCAGAATGGCCATAAAACACCGGCACACGAACCGCTGTAGGATTCACCATGATGTTTTCATCTTCGAAAATCTTACGCGTTTCCCACACCATCTTCATTTCTTCTTTGGTGTAGCCATTATCCATAAATACATCAATCTGCGGTAAAACATTAAACGCAATTTGTTTTGGGTAAACTTCACACTTCATCGGTTTAGCATTGAGCAGACGCGCGGTTTGACCTGCCAGCTCTTCAATAGCTTCTTTGCCGGTACCCGATACCGCCTGATAAGTCGCAACATTAATACGTGTTATACCAACCGCATCATAAATCGGTTTTAACGCAACCAGCATTTGAATGGTAGAGCAATTAGGATTGGCAATAATACCGCGCTTTTTATGATCTGCGATGGCATGAGGATTGACCTCTGGAACCACTAACGGGATATCATCGTCATAACGAAACTGCGAAGTATTATCGATAACCACGCAGCCGGCAGCAGCAGCAATGGGTGCGTATTTTTCAGAAATAGATGCACCTGCAGAGAACAGACCAATTTGTGCTTTTGAAAAATCAAACTTGTCTAAGTCCTGTACCACCAGCGTTTTGTCGCCAAACTCAACACGTTTACCGGCAGAACGACTACTGGCCAGGGCATAAACTTCACCAACCGGGAATTTGCGCTCGGCCAGAATAGACAACATGGTTTCACCCACCGCACCGGTGGCACCCACTACTGCAACATCGTATGTTTTACTCATAACTTTCTTTCACTTAAAAAATTAAATTTGTTTTAACTGTAAAAAAACACAGAACACATAAAAATCTTTTTCTAGTCCGCAAATAACGAAAAATACGCGAATAAAACAGAAAAACAAAAATATCTTTTTTTGCGTATTTTGCGTTATTCGCGGACTAAAATCTTTTTACAACTCAGCCAGAACGGCTTCACCTATTTCTACTGTACCCACTTCTTTACAGCCTTCTGCCATAATATCAGGAGTACGCAAACCCTTATCTAACACCTTACCCACTGCCGTATCAATTTCATCAGCGAGATCTGCGTGATCCAGACTGTAACGCAACATCATTGCTACTGACAAAATGGTTGCCAATGGGTTGGCTATACCTTTACCTGCAATATCGGGTGCTGAACCATGAATGGGTTCATACATGCCTTTTGAATTTGCGTCTAATGATGCAGAGGGCAACATGCCTATGGAACCCGTTAACATTGCAGCCGTGTCCGATAAAATATCACCAAACATATTTTTTGTGACCATAACATCAAACTGTTTGGGCCATTTCACTAACTGCATGGCTGCGTTATCCACGTACATATGGCTGAGTTCAACCTCGGGATAATCGCTGGCCGTTTTGGTCACTACTTCACGCCACAACTCGGAAACTTCCAGCACGTTGGCTTTATCTACCGAACACAAACGCTTGCCACGTTTCATTGCAATATCGAATGCAACACGACTGATCCGATCAATTTCGCTTTCTTTATAAACCAGGGTATTAAACCCTTTGCGCTCACCCGATGCATCAGTTTCAATGCCACGCGGTTCACCGAAATAAATGCCGCCAGTTAATTCACGTACAATCATAATATCCAGGCCAGCGACAACTTCAGGTTTTAAAGAAGAGGCATCAGCCAGTTGCGGATATAAAATTGCAGGACGCAAATTGGCGAATAATTCGAGTTCAGAACGTAAAGCAAGCAGGCCACGTTCAGGACGAAGCTCACGTGCCAGCCCATCATATTGTGGGCTACCGATAGCACCAAATAAAATGGCATCAGAAGATCTTGCTAATGCCAGTGTTTCATCAGGTAGTGGTTTTCCCGCAGCATCATAACCTGCACCACCTACTGGTGCTTCATTCATTTCAACATCAAGACGACCACTGTTTTTATAGTAATTTAAAATCTTGACTGCTTCTGCAACAATTTCTATTCCTATGCCGTCACCGGGCATTACTGCAATTTTTAAACTCATGGTTCTCTCTAAAAAGTATAAGCCGCATTATAGCGGAGCAAAATATAGGTATGTTATGCTATCTTCCAGTTATTTTCGACACAGAGACCACTGAGAACACAGAGGTAAAGCAAATAAGTATCTCTGTGTTCTCAGTGGTCTCTGTGTCTGTGGTTATTAAACAACCAGGGCATCGTTTGTTTTCTTTTTTCCTCAAAGGCTTTTATCTCGTCCGCATACTGCAAGGTTAAGGCAATATCATCCAGACTATTCAGCAGGCAGTGTTTACGAAATGCATCAATTTCAAAACTTGCGATTTTTTCACTATCGACACTGACTGTTTGAGCATCAAGATCAATAGTCACCTGTAAACCAGAACTTGCTGACACTCGGCCAAACAAATCATCAACAATGTCAGCATCAAGGGCAATGGGTAATAAACCATTTTTAAAGCTATTATTGAAAAAAATATCGGCAAAACTCGGCGCGATTACCGCACGAAAACCAAAGTCATCTAATGCCCATACCGCATGTTCGCGTGATGAGCCACAGCCAAAATTTTCACGTGCCAGCAATATTGTTGCTTTGTCGTAAGGTGGCTGATTTAAAATAAAATCAGGGTTTAGCTTACGTCCAGCATTATCTATTTCAGGACCGCCCTCATCCAGATAACGCCAGTCATCAAATGCGTTTGGACCAAAACCTGAACGTTTTATTGACTTTAAAAACTGTTTGGGAATAATGGCATCGGTATCCACATTAGGGCGATCCAATGGTGCAACAATTCCTGTGTGCCGGGTAAAAACCTGCATTACTCAGCAGCCTCTTTAATGGCTTTACCTGCGTCCTGTGTTGCTTCACCTATCACTTTACCTGCTTCACTGCTATCTTTTTTAATTCCTTCCCATGTGTTACCACAGGCACTCAGCACAAGTACACTAGATACTACTAATAACCGAATTACAAATTTCACTGTTACTGCTCTCATCATTAAAACCCTCATCATGTTATTAATCATTGTAAAAACAAGTTGCATAACCATTGCGGAAACCGTCGGTGGCCAGGGATGCTTTCGCAACGTGTCGCCGCAATGGATGTGCAGGCACTTTTTCAACCTTTTATATATCCACAAAATGCCCATTAATTGCAGCCGCAGCCGCCATCGCAGGACTCACCAGATGGGTGCGACCACCCTGTCCCTGCCGGCCTTCAAAATTGCGATTCGAGGTTGAAGCGCAACGCTCACCTGGCTCCAGGCGATCTGCATTCATTGCCAGACACATGGAACAACCCGGTTCGCGCCACTCAAAACCGGCATTAATAAAAATTTGATCAAGGTCTTCTGCTTCTGCCTGTTTTTTTACCAAACCTGAACCCGGTACCACCATGGCAAGTTTTATATTACTCGCCACTTTTTTACCATTTGCTACCTGTGCTGCAACACGTAAATCTTCTATACGTGAGTTAGTACATGAGCCAATAAATACCTTATCCACACTTATTTCATTGATCTTTGTGCCGGCTTTTAGCCCCATATAGGCCAGTGCTTTGCGCATGCCATCGGCTTTTACTTTATCGTTTTCATCTTCAGGATTGGGCACAACCGCATCAATCGCTACCACCATTTCCGGTGACGTGCCCCAGGTGACCTGAGGTTTGATGTCGGCGGCATTAAGCGACACCACCTTATCAAAGTGTGCGCCGTCATCACTGTGCAAAGTCGACCACCAGGCTTCTGCTTTATCGCGTGCTGCACCCGTTGGTGAGTAAGGACGACCTTTCACATAATCTATCGTGGTCTGATCAACTGCCACCATGCCAGCACGCGCACCCGCTTCAATCGCCATATTACAGACCGTCATACGACCTTCAATAGACAAGGCACGAATGGCATCACCGCCAAATTCAATGGCATAACCCGTACCTCCCGCAGTACCAATTTCTCCAATAATGGCTAATACGATATCTTTTGCAGTGACACCGGCCGCCACCTGACCATCAACCGATACCAGCATATTCTTGCTTTTATTCTGCATCAAGCTCTGTGTAGCCAGCACATGCTCAACTTCGGACGTGCCAATACCAAAAGCCAGAGCACCAAACGCGCCGTGTGTCGAGGTATGAGAATCACCGCATACCACGGTCATACCGGGCAAGATTGCACCCTGCTCAGGGCCAATCACATGCACGATACCCTGGCGAATGTCGGACATATCAAATTCTGTTAAACCGAACTCTTTGCAGTTCCTGTCTAATGTTTCAACCTGCAATTTTGCCACTGGATCGGTAATACCCAAACTGCGGTCAGTGGTGGGCACATTGTGATCAGGCACCGCAACAATAGAACCGCTACGCCATGGCTGACGACCGGCTAGTCGCAACCCTTCAAATGCCTGTGGTGAAGTTACTTCATGTACCAGATGACGGTCGATATACAATAAAGCCGTACCGGAATCGAAGCTACGAACGACATGCTCGTCCCATAATTTGTCGTAAAGTGTTTTTGCACTACTCATCATCATTACTCATCATTTTTTTGAACAGAAGTCTGTCCACGATTTAGTTCGACACTATAAGATTACGATCATTCAACACATAAAACAAATTTATAATTTTTATGTTATTGATTACTTTTAGTTATACTAAGAATATAATAACGAGCCACATGAAATTGATTTGACGTAACTTCTCAATAAGTCAATATGGTTTATTGAGAGCTTACAATTTGACCTATTTTACACAATGGACATACAAAACATTCGCGCATTTTTAATGGTAGCTGAAACCGGTTCATTCTCCCGTGCCGCCGAGAAACTGTTTATCACCCAACCAGCAACCAGCAAACGCATATCCACGCTTGAATTCGCGCTCGACTGTAAGCTGTTTGATCGCCTGGGGAAAACCGTACAACTCACCCAGGCGGGTAAAGCCATTATACCCAGTTATTTACGCATACTGGCTGAAATGGATGAAAGCCAACGCATCATCAGCACCCTGAGAACACAGGTAAGTGGTCAGCTAAAATTTGGCACCAGCCATCATATCGGCCTGCACCGGCTACCACCGATATTACGCCACTACACCAAACGATACCCTGATGTCGAGCTGGATATTCAGTTCATGGACTCAGAACAGGCCGGCGCACTCATTCTAAAAGGCAGCATCGAACTGGCGCTGATCACCTTGCCCGACAACATTGAAAAACCATTAACAACTCTGCCCGTGTGGACCGATCACATGCATTGTGTTGTTGCCAACGATCACGCTTTAGCAAAACAGAAAAATCTCAGTACAATACACCTGAATCAGCACGGCGTAATATTACAGTCACACAGCACACATACCCGCGACATCATTGATCGTGCTTTAAAACTGGATCCCGGCATTAAAATAATTATGGAATCCAATTATCTGGAGACCATCAAAGCGATGATTCAACACGGTTTAGGCTGGGGTGTGCTACCTGAATCCATGATTGATGAATCACTGCATAAATTAAAAATTAAAGGCGTAAAAATGGACAGACATCTGGGGTTGTTACTGCATCAGTCAAGAACTCTGTCGAGTTCCGCCAACGCGCTGCTAGAAACACTGAAGGGTTCAGTTTAACAGCACACTCCCTATCAGTTATCGAGTGCGCCCTGTTCAACCCACGCCCTGAATATTTTTATTTCATCATTTGTTAGAGCATTGCCACTATTATGTAAATTTTGCCGCGTATTACCGGCACGACCTTCAACCAGCATATTGAGTATGCTGCGCTGACTATCACCCGCCACGATAATCGGACCGTACACCGAACCTTGCATCAAAGCATCATAAGAATTCATTATTAAACCGGTCGCCCGATAACCATTTCCGTTCGGTGGCACATGGCATTCGAGGCATTAAAACCCAGCCAGTCACACAAGTAGAACACAGCCTGCCTCCCTCGCTAGTATCGCGACCAGCCAGTTTGTCACCGCGCCCAATCGTGTACAGTAACACTTAGACCCATTATAAGAAGGCGTTTTTATAATGCAATAATTTATTGTAACTACCCAGCGCAGCGCAGTGCTTGCTCAGGATTCAGATTGTTGTTTTCCCTAAGCCACACATATTAGCAAGCACGATGCTTGCACAACATTCGGTCAGAGAATACCGTTCGCTTACTGCTGGTCTGAAACGGTTGACGAAGGATAAATAAATTTCAAGACAATAACCAACGCCAACAGCGTGCAACATGCGGCAAACACAAACAACACAGCCGCGCCCCACTTATCCCACAACAAACCGCTGACCAGACTACCCACCGCCACACCTGCACCAAAACTCACACTGGCATATAAAGCCTGCCCCCTGCCCTGATGGCTGCCAGTAAAATGCTCATGCACTAAAGAGATACCAACTGCATGAAACACGCCAAAGGAAAAAGCATGGATCAGTTGAGCCATGAATAACATAGGTAAATCATCGGCAAAAAAACCAATAATCAGCCAACGTGCAGTGGTCAGTAATAAAGTAAAGATAAGTAATTTTCGTGCACCAAAAACAGGCAGCAAACGATGCATCAGAAGAAAGATGATAACTTCAGCAAGCACACCCACTGCCCATAGCACGCCTATCATGTTTGAACTGTAACCCTGTTCCTGCAAATAGATGGTATAAAAAGTGTAATACGGACCGTGGCTACACAACATTAAAAAACACACTACCAAAAACGCTAATACCTTCGGTTGTTTAATAACATGCCAGATAGGTGAATGCTCAGCATGTGGTGTATTCAATTTTTCCGGCACAGTGAAACTACTAAAAGCAATAACGGCAAAGGTAAACAAAACAACCAGCGGAATAATATCTGCTTCATAATTTTGCAACAGATAGCCCGTTAGTACAGCAATCACAATAAAACCCAATGAACCCCACAAACGAATCATGCTGTAACGATGGCTATTATTACCAAGGTGATTGAGCGTCATGGCTTCAAACTGCGGCAAAATTGCATTCCAGAAAAAACTAAACAACAACATGACAGCGATTAGCCACCAAAGCTGCCCACTAACAAACACCAGTAAAAAGCTGAGTAGCGCCAGCACACTGGCTATGCGAATAATAAACATCGAGCGACGCGTATGATCCGCTAACCAGCCCCAGATATAGGGCGCGATAAGTTTGGTCGCTGGTAAAATGGCCACCAGCGCACCAATAGTCAGACTGCTATAACCAAGTGATTTCAGGTACAGACTCCAGTATGGAATCAGCACCCCAAGAGACGCAAAATAAAAGAAGTAAAACCCACTGAGCCGCCAGTAAGGTATGCCGGAATTAAGCATTTTTTTAAAATTATGTATGCGCAGGAATAACAGGTGTCTGCGAATGCACATCCATATTTTGTCCGCGCTGACGTAACAGGTGATCACACAGGACAATGGCCAGCATGGCTTCGCAAATAGGTGTTGCCCGAATTGCCACGCAGGGATCATGGCGACCATGGGTTACCACATCAATAGCATGGCCTTCGACATCGACTGTATCACCGCTAAGGCGAATACTGGAAGTGGGTTTGAAAGCGGTATGGACGACAATATCCTGACCTGAAGAAATGCCGCCTAACACACCACCGGCATGATTGGACTTAAAACCTTCAGGCGTTATTTCATCACGAAACTCAGTGCCTTTGGCTTCAACACAGCCAAAACCATCGCCGATTTCTACGCCTTTAGCCGCATTAATGCCCATCATGGCATGGGCGATGTCAGCATCCAGGCGGTCAAACACCGGCTCGCCCAGGCCCGGTGGAATAGCTGTTGCAACCACGGTGATTTTTCCACCGACTGAATTGCCTTCTTTGCGAAGCGCATCCATATACCCTTCAAGCTCGGCAATTTTTGAGACATCGCCACAGAAAAAGGCATTTTTATTAATTTCATTTTTATCCAGCATCGGCATGGTTATCGGACCGAGTTGCGACATGTAACCATAAATTTTTATGCCATAACGATCTTTAAGAAATTTTTTAGCAATACCACCACCGGCAACACGCATTGCAGTCTCACGCGCCGAAGAACGACCGCCTCCACGATAATCGCGAATGCCATACTTTTGCTGATAGGTATAATCGGCATGGCCGGGACGAAAACGATCCATGATGTTGCCGTAATCTTTGGAACGCTGGTCTGTGTTCTCAATCAACAAACCAATACTGGTGCCGGTGGTTTTGCCTTCGAACACGCCGGAAAATATTTTTACTATATCGTCTTCACGACGCTGCGTAGTATGGCGCGAAGTGCCTGGTTTACGGCGATCCAGATCCAGTTGTAAATCGTCTTCACTTAATTCGATACCTGGCGGACAACCATCAATAATGCCAACCAGTCCGGCACCGTGTGACTCGCCTGCGGTGGTTAAGTTAAACAGTTTTCCTATTGTATTTCCTGACATAAAACCAACTTTCAATTATTTAAAAACTTTGTTAAAAGAACTTCCGTTAAATTTTAACACGCTTGAAATAAGCCTGATATGTCTCCAGCTGCTTTGCAGTTAAGACAAATACACCATCACCGCCAAATTCAAAATCCACCCAGAAAAATGGCACCTCTGGCAATAGTTCCTCCAGCACGGGTTTAGAGTAACCCACCTCAACCACCAGAATACCATCATCGGTTAAATAATCTCTAGCCTGTTGCAGCATCGGCAACACAATATCCATACCGGTTTCACCTGCAGCTAGCGCCAGGGAACCCGGTTCGAAATCAAACTCAGCCGGTAATTGTTGCATTTCCTGTGCTGACACATACGGCGGATTGCTAATGATGATGTCATATCGCTTAGCAGGGATAGAAACAAACATATTGGACTCAATGAGTGTGAGTCGATCTTCCAGCCCATGATTCTTGCGATTGATTTCTGCCACTGCCAGCGCATCACTGGAAACATCACTGGCATCAACTTGTGCCGTCTCAAAAGCATAAGCGCAGGCAATGGCAATACAAGCACTGCCGGTACAAAGATCTAAAATATTATTAACCTGGTCAGCCGATATCCATAATGAAAATTGCTGCTTGATAATTTCTGCCATTGGCGAACGAGGAATCAGCACCCGCTGGTCAACATAAAAGCTTAGCCCTGAAAACCAGGCTTCATTTGTAATATAAGCTGAAGGTTTGTGCTCTTCGATACGTTGCTGAAAAAAGTTCAGCACATGCAAACGCTCATCGACAGTAAGCACACAATCAAAGTACTCAACGCTAAAGTCCGGTGGTAAATGCAATGCGCTTAGACACAAAAACACCGCTTCATCTATTGCCGTTGGCATGCCCTGGACAAAATTCAACTCTGCCGCATTGAACTGGCTGGTTCCCCAGCGAATCAAATCACGCAGGGTAACTAAATCATTGGCAATTTCACGTTTATCTAACATGGATGTATTGTACACAATATTCATCCCGTATCGGTATACGTTAACAGTCAAAAGTAGCTTCCATGTCAGATAGTAAGTGACTATAATTCAGAACTGTTTTAAAGTGTCAGGCCTGTCAGCTGTTTCCTGCAATGAAAATACCCGTTCTAATCTCACTGATACTATTTTTATTCAGTTTTATCAATTTCACTTATGCTGATGGGACTAACCAGGAAACGAGTCTTGTCATTGAAGATGCATGGATCGCTGAAGCACCGCCGGTAAGCAAGGTGATGGTGGCTTATATGACATTTAAAAATACGGGTGCTGAGGCAATTAAAATCATTCATGCAGAATCCGACTTATACAGCAGCATCGAATTTCATGAAACCATACACGATAATGGCATGGTCAGAATGATTCGACATGACAATTTAAACATCCCGGCAAACAACAAACTTGAATTAAAACGTGGCGGTCATCATTTAATGTTGTTTAACCCAGGAAAACGATTAACAACAGGTAACACGGTAAACATTAAACTGACCACAAATAACCATAAGATAATAACCATTACTGTTCCAGTTAAAAAAGCCCACTACTCACATAAACGATCTTAGATGAAACAAAAACTGCTTGCCTCTCTTTTTTACATCCTTCCGCATCATGCCATCACAAAGCTGATGTTTTTAGGTTCGCGCATTCGCTGGACACCAGCAAAAAATTTAATCATCTGGACTTACACGCATTTACATCCAGTAAAAATGCATGAAGCAGTTGAAGAAGATATGTTTGCTTATAGCTCGCTTAACGCCTTTTTCACCCGTGCATTAAAACCCAAATGCCGGCCTTTCGATAAAAACGAAAACAACTGGTTATGCCCTGTTGATGGCTCGGTGAGCCAGGCACAGGCGATTAAAAACGGACGTATTTTTCAGGCCAAAGGTCAGGATTACAGTTTGCTGGAACTGGTTGGTGGAGACAAAGAACTGGAGAAAATTTTTAACGATGGACAGTTCGCCACACTATACCTGTCACCAAGAGATTATCACCGCATCCACATGCCAGCCACAGGCACACTTAAACACATGTTATACATTCCCGGTCGCCTGTTCAGTGTTGCTACCTTTGTGGTTAGTCATATCCCGCGGTTATTTGCACGTAATGAACGTTGCGTATGTTATTTCGAAACCGATCAGGGACCAATGGCTATAATTCTGGTTGGTGCAATTAATGTTTCTGCCATGGAGACGGTATGGCACGGCTTGATTAGCAGCGAAGCAAAGATGATTAAACGCTTTGACTATTATTACGATAAAAGCGGCGATAAAAGCGGCGATAAAAGCGGCGATAAAAATATTGTGCTAAAGCGTGGCGAAGAAATGGGACGGTTTAATTTAGGTTCAACGGTTATTGTTCTTGCAACAAATAAAATGAAAATAGCAGAAAACATAATAGCCGAGAGCGAAATCAAGCTTGGTCAGTGCCTTGCAGCACCTGTAAGTTCTAAGTTATAAGTTTCATTAACCTTTAACTTAAAACATAAGTAACCACTCAGCGAGTAGTCAAAACAAAGGGTAACTGCTCAGATTGCCCCTGAAAATCGTCAGATCAAGGCGAAAATCGCACCGCCATCCATGGCTCTTTGCGAAATACCGTCCATCCGTGGACATAATTGTGAGCTTACATGTGTAAGTGTCCCGTCTTTGATCACAGCAGTTTAACGCAGAGCTGGCGGTTTTCGGGGGCTAGCTGAGTAGTTACAAACATAAAACCTAAAACTTTTCACTACCTTGTGGCATTGACTCTTTTAAAGTTTCAGCTACATCAGATATTACATCTAGTTTTACCTTATTACCTGAGGGTTTAGTATAACGATCATTCATGGTTTGAATAAACTCACTGCTATCAGCGCTTACTTCTGCTAATACACGTCGTGTACGCATCGACCAGCCAACTGGCATGGGTCTAAATATACTACGCAAAGGTTGTGTATTTTTCAGAAAAGCCTGTTTAATATTACCAGCAAGTTTTGAAGTCACACGATGTTTGCCCGCCAGACTTTTATCAATGACTACATTATTAACGATTTTTCTGGCAATAACTTTTGCTGAAAAACGTCGCGCTGAAAAATGCACAATAGAAAAACCAAAAAGGGTAAGACCTAATTTGATTGACGATATTAAAGTTGCATTAGCAAAATCGTAAGAAAGCAGCGCCCATACATCAAACCATTGTGCCAATACAAACATCACAATAACAAATAAAGCAACAGCAATAGCGTCCAGCGTAAACACCAGTTTAAACCATTTTCTCATTGCCTCTTTTATTGTAGGCACAACCTGATTTCCAATGTCACTGGCAATGGTTTCCAATGTACCGACAATGCGATAAGAACGCTCAACTTCTACCTGGTGGATACGCTCGAAAATTGCTGCTTTATCCTGTTCACATTTACTTTCAAAACGTTTACGTACAGCTTCGTCTTCAATGGGTACTGCCAGATCGGTATTATAGATAGAATAAAAACGCCCCGCAGTTAGTCCTTTTGCGGCCAGCGCACGTTGCCATGCGGCCACTACAGCTTCAGGGTTGTCTTCCTGTGCTGCCGAATCAATTTGATTTAGAATATATAAAAATTTTTCTGAGTCACTACGGGTAATAGTATTAGCGACCAGATGATCTAGCGTGTCGTGCATGGCACCCGGTTCCGGATGTCTGGCATCAAAAAACACCAGCACTAAATCCGATAAATCAACAATATGATCGGTTAATCGTAATATAGCATTACGTTGGTCATCAGCATCAAAGCCCGGTGAATCAATTATAATCTTGCCGCTTACTTTATCCGAATTGGATGTTTTCATTTGCAAATAAGCATCGATACGCCGGCCTTCACCACTAGCAACTTTATCAATTTCATCACTCATTTGATAAAACGGAAAACGCGGGTCTGAATTTAGCGCTACCCCGGGCAACACCCGATTTTCTTTACTGCTGCTGTAAGTGATGACAGTAAATTTATCGTCTACCGCCTGATTACCAGTGCGCTGTAATTTATCACCCAGAAAATTATTAATGAACGATGATTTACCTGCAGAAAATGTACCTAGCACAGAAATCAGTGGCCACCACGGAATACTTGTTGCATAGGATTCTGTGGTCTTGAGCAAACCCATTTTATAGGCAACTGTATCAAGCTTTTTAAACCGTGATACCACGTCTAGCAATAACGGGTTTTCATTATTTAAATGTGTTTCCAGTTTCGCTAAGCGTTCACGAATGGATTTATCCGGGCGATTTAACATCTTAAGCTATTGACCTTGTGTAATGGTATTGTCCTTGTGTGCTGATTCTTTAGGTGAAACCGGGGTTGCATCGGGTACAATTACTTTTCGTTTTAAACTGTTTTGTACTGTATTTTTCTTATCCTCCACCGACTTTTCTTCACCTGTGGTTTTCTTCTTGACCTGAGGTCGCACCGGCGATTTTGAAGCACCATACTGCGGGCCAACCTTATAATTTGGCTGATAGTATGGTGTCCAATTTTGGGCTGGCCATATCGGTGTGGTTCGATGTATCGGCGGTGGAACATTATCACCTGATCCAAAAGGCATCACATCGCCCATCATGCCAAGTGGTCCGCTGGAAATGGTACGATTCATACCGCTCATATCACGCTGCATACCGTATACTGAGCGATTCATATTATCCATGCTATGTGTCATGCCCTGAATATTTTTGCTAATTGGTGTCAGAGCGTTCATCTGCCCGGACATCGAAATAATCTCGGTTGTCATGCCGCCGATATCAGCTGACATGCCCTCAACATTGTCGGTCATATTATCAATGCTGCCGGTCATTTTAGTTAAATCATTAGACATCCTGGGCATGACATCGGAAACAATAACAGCCATATGCGTGACTGATTGAGACAATACAGCAATATCATGAGTTAATCGATAAATCAGGAAGAAACCATAACCAGCTAATAAGACAAAAGCAAACAATGAAGGATAAACAACCATTTCCCATCGCTTGGCACTGCTATCGAAGGTATTTGCTAATCGCTCGAGTGGATCTGTCGGTTTATCGCTGACATAAGACTCCTCCAGTATTTTTTTCTGCGCGCGTTGTTTCGCTTCGTGTGCACGTGATTTTAAATCTTCAACGCTTTTCCTGGATTTAATGGCATTATTAGCCGCTTTTTTATCTACCTCACTGATCTTTTTTGCCGCCGCTTTCAAATCAGAATCTTTCGAGGCCGCCGCTTTCGCAGTTGCTGCGGTTGCTGCTTTATTAACTTTAGTGCTGGCAGATGCCTTTTTAGTGGCTGCGACCGTTGTTGTGGCTTTGATCTTAGCCGCATCATGGGTCACGGCAGGCTCTTTTTTAACGATTTTTTTTGCCGCTTCATTTGCCGTTTTTTTTATATCGCTGCTGGCAGCACTGGTCTTCTTAATAGTACTTTTGGCCATGTTTTTAGCCATGTTTTTAGAAGCGGCTTCCTTTGGTGACTGTTTGTCTGTATCTTTTTTGTCTGTCATTAAAAGTCGCCTTCGGCGCCCCGATTCATAATATCTAAAATAATTGTTTTAACCCCTTCAGCCTCTTCTTTTAATGCCGGGGGCAATGGTGTCCCGCCATAAATCATGGCATCCATATTCAATGAATATAACCAGAGTTTACCCTGCTTATCTTCAACCAGACTAACACGACAAGGCAAATAAGCAGAAAATGCATCGCTGTATTCAAGCATCTGCGCTGCTGTCATCGCATTGCAAAACATATAAATTTTAAAGAAACGTGATTTTTTACCTGATACTGCTTCTACCTCTGCAGACAGAGGCAGCTCACCAACATTTTTAATATTATGTTCGTTGGCCACAAACTTCATGGTTTCTTCAACATCCTCAACGCTTAAATCTTCATTGACCGGAATTTTCCAGACTGTCGCTTCAGCAGCATTACCTGTCTCAATAATTTTGGTCATCATTTCAGTGTAAACGTCTATCGCTCGCTCATCAAAAGTATCAAAGGCCTGCATCATTGGCCCCAGCTTTACAGCGCCATAAATCATCAGGACTATGGCAACAAAACCAACCAGGGCAAACAAATTTCGTAATGCATAAAACATATAAAAACCTCTCTTTTAATTTTAATATGAGCTTAAATAAACCGCCAGAAACGTGTAGTGATACATAGCCTGCCCCGGACGTGATCCGGGGGATGCGCCGGTTACGAACTAAAGATCGAGTTTATCACGCAAGCTCCAATGATGAGTGTCATAGTTGATACGAATCATCAATTAATTTTTGTAGTTTATCCGCTTTTGATTTGTCCAGTGAGTGCAATAATCCTACCAGGCTTCTGGCTCGAATTGCCTGGCCTTTTCTAACCAGTATAGTCGCCGCCTCATAATACGCCGCTGCCGCCTGCTCTTTTTTCCGCTGATATAAATAAACATTACCAAGCTCTCCATAAGCATCGTAACTATCTTCTGTATTATCGATTACATCCTGATACATCTTCTCTGATAATACATAATCACGTTGGTAAAAAGACTTTCTTGCTGCGATCCAGCTTGCTCTTATGCCATCAGCTTGTTGAGAAGGGTTTATTACCCTGCCGTGCCTGTCTACATTATCCAGCTGCTTTTCTATTTTCGCTGAAACAAAGGTTTCCTCATGTACAGCATTGATGGTAGCCTGTGTATTACTTTCCACACTCCTACTTTGAGCATTTGTCGCAACCACATCTTCAAACGGTTCAGCAGTTGTTTCAATAACGCCTGCAGTATTTTGCTTCACCCGGGTGTTGTTATGGCCCTGATTCTGGTTATGGCTAATACTTACCTGCGACTCAACGTTTCCATTTTCCTGTATGTTTTCACTTTTACTTTCACTTGTGATTTCTATGGCAGCATTATCAGCACGTCTGCTTCCATCGACGGGTGCTGTAAATTTATTCTTTTCAACGCTTTTCTCTACAACCTTCTCAGCGGCTTGTGTTTCAGTTAGCTGAGTTTCAGTACCGCTAGATACTGGCTCAATCTCTGCCATCACATCATCCTCAGGAATCGCCTCATGTGCGTCTGATGATTCCGCTTTTGATGGTTCCGCTTCTGATAAACCACTCTCTGATGAATTCTGCTGACTCAATTTTTCCTGTTTGGATTTAGTTGCAGAAACAAATTCACTGACTCCTTCAAATTCATTAGACAAGTAACTAATTGCCTTTCCAGCTGGTGTATCTTCACCCACAAGATTACCCCAGAACATGTAACCATAAATAACAGCTACGATTAACAGAATAAGAAAAGAGTGTCTTAATAACCAACGAATAATTTTCATACTATACCTCTTAAACCGCCTCTTATATTAGTCGTTGCATAAGTATTCGCAGTCACATACTTTTGAGACTGTCGGTAGCATGGATGCTACCGTCAAGCCTACAGGGATGTATTTACGGCGCGTCTCAAAAGTATGTGACTGCGAATACTTATGCAACTCTCTATACC
>CAYQXD010000064.1:0-16640 GCA_964421315.1 uncultured Thiotrichaceae bacterium
TAATTAAATAATACGCTGAGTAGTTACTCATATTTTAACCTGCCCTGGAGTAGTTACAATCTACGCACACTAAACGGGGCATTCCTAAGTGTGAGATGTATTACCAGAAGCTTAGAATTGACTGCGAATTCCCGTATAGAAAAATCTGCCAACGATTGAACCTAATTCTTCATCAATAGTCGTATCAGCAAGATTATTGATGCCACCATATAACTCAATATGGGCATTGATATGATATGCCAGTGACAGGTCAGCTGTTGAATAACTTCCTGCTTCCTGTGTATTCTGTGCATCGGTAAATTGTTCATCGAGATATCTAAAAATAAGGGCTGATGACAGTTTTTGGCTAATTTGATAGTTTGCACCTGCCGCCAGTGAAACACCGGGAGTAAAGGTCAGCTCCTTTCCTGTGGCTTTATCTTCTGTATCCAGCAATGTTGCATGAAAGGCAATATCAAAATCAGTAGTTGCAAGGTAACTTGCGGATGCTTCAACACCCCTGATGGTTACATCATCGAGGTTTTCTGTTGTATAGTATTTTGCTGGTGTATTATTATTTTTAGCGACCAGAGTAATTTTATCTTTTATATTATTTTGAAATAGAGTTAATTCACTCTGTAGCTTATTTGTTGTTTTAGAAATGGCAAGTTCAAATGTTTCTGATGTTTCCGGCTTTAAATCATAACGGCTGGTTTTTGGGCCAAATATCACCTCCGATCCAAACCGCATGGCATCTCTGAAGAAAGGAGCAACAACGAACAGTTCAGCGACATCAGGCGAGCGATAGCCCTGGGAAAAGTTGGCTCTAAGATTTAAACCATTGGCAAGGTTCTTTATAATGCCGGCTTTAAAAGTGGTTTTTGAGTCGGCATTGCTAATGGCATCATGTCTTACGCCAACAGTCGCATTCAGACTATCACTCAGTTCAATTTCATCCTGAAGAAATAGTGACTTGTAGCTGACGGTTTTTTTGACAAATTCATTTGATGTGGGATCAGGGTTTATCGCAGCAGAATTTCTGCTTTCTTTTCTGTATTCGGCTCCCATGGTTATCCGATTATAATCATTTGCAAATAATGATGTGGTTAGTTCAGCACCATCAATGGTAACGTCTGCACTAAACTTTTTATTTTCAGGTGCTGGAGAAAAACCAAGGGCAGTGGTGGTGTTTCTTTTTTCATATTTTGACTGATATGCCCTGGCGCTGATAATGATGTCGCCATCTGTTATATGCTCCATGTCAATAGAGAGGTCGGTGCGGTTATTCTTATCAACAGAATTTACCGGCGTATTTTTCACCATTACTTTCTTGAATGGCAGGTCGGGTCTTGGTTTTGGATGCAGGCCGATATACTGACCTTCTCTGTCTTCGTTAAAGTGACTAATATCAAAACCAATTTTGGACTTGTCCGATATGTCATAGCCTATGCCGGCAGCGATGGTTTTTACCTCGGCATCGTCGCGAAAGGTCACAGCCAATGTGCCGGAGTCACCGTTAATCGGATCTGGAACATCTTGATGAGTAGCTGGATGTACTGCTTGCTGACGAAAGTCCTGATTTATTGTAAACGGCTCTGTATTCAGTAATGAGCCATAGATTCTGTAGCTAAACCTGTCTACTTTACCCATGGTTGACAAATTAATGGATTTTTCCTGGGCATCGCCATCACCATTCTGACCATATTTTATATCAATCGCAGTTATCGGCTCATCGGCCTGTTTGGTAATAATATTAATCACCCCGCCAATAGCATCTGAACCATATAATGTGGACATTGAGCCTTTTACGATTTCAATTCTATCAATCATTGCGGCAGGTATGCGATCCATTTCATAGGGGTTTTCTGTTTCACCCGACAGTCTTTTACCATCAATGAGTAACAGCGTTCCATTTGCGCCAGCGCCCCTGATAGAAATAGCCGCTTTTGATTTGCTACTGGGGTGTGGAAAGCGGCCATATTGAAGAGTTAGCGAAGGCAGTTTATTAAAAACGTCTTTTAACGTTGCTGCACCTGTTTTTCTGATTTGCTCAGCATTGATAACGACAATGCTGGCGGTTACGCCATCTATCGCTTTTTCAGTTTTTGTTGCTGTGGTGACGGTGACAACATCAAGTTGTATCGGTTCTTTTGCCATCGCAAGACCTGAAACAGTAGCGAGTAATAATAAAGATATTGGATTTTTATACATGTGTGATCTTTGATTTTAAATAAAAGTGGATGGTATAAGTTTAAAAATGGTGAATAATGAGTACTTGGCTCTGCCCTATTTGATGGAGTTTACCATTAACTTTTAATGATAATGATTCGCATTACTATTATCGTTGACTTGCATCAAGTGTGCAACTTTGTTTTTTGTTGTAGAAGGGTCAGGGATGTTAGGAAATGATAATGATTTGCATTTGCAGGTGTGCTCTATTACAATTCCTCACGGTAGCTGCATCAAGATGGCTACATCATAATTCGTTAGCAGAAGGTCGTCCGGTAATAGACAATGGATGCCAATTTATCTAAATGATTAACGACAACAAACCATTAATTGTAGGAAAAAACATGTCCAAAAAACTTGTCATTGCGATTATGATTGCTTGCTATAGCCTTTTTAATCCTGCTTTTGCCGCTGAAAATAACAGGGAAAAAATCGACAAACTGATTCTTTCAGGGCCATTTGCCGCCGTCTCAAATCCAATGATACGCATGGTTAACACGGGTGCGTTAAATGATATTGCTGAAAATGTAGAATTTAAAGTCTGGGCAAACCCGGACCAAATGCGCGCCCTGGCACTGAAAGGTGATGTTGATTTTATCGCATCGCCGAGCAATGTCGCTGCTAACCTGTACAACCGTGGCGCTGATATCCGTTTGTTGAATATATCCGTATGGGGTGTATTGTGGATGGTTTCGCGTGATGACACATTAAAAACGCTGGCTGATTTCAAAGGTAAAGAGATAGCCATGCCATTTCGTGGCGATATGCCGGATATAATTTTCCGCAAGCTGGTCGCCGAGTCCGGTCTCAATGCAAAAAAAGATTTCAATTTACGCTTTGTTGCTAACCCGCTCGATGCCATGCAGTTGCTGATTATGCGTCGTGTTGACCATGCGCTACTGGCAGAACCTGCAGTATCGATGGCATTACGTAAAACGCAGTCTTTCCCGCTTAAAATTATTGCACCGGATCTATTTCGCAGTGCAGACTTGCAGCAGGAGTGGGGGCGGTTGTTAAAACGTGAAAGCCGCATACCGCAGGCGGGTATTGCGGTGATTAATAAAGAACTCGAGACGCATGTGATTCAACGTTTTATGGAAGAGTATGAAAAAGCAACGCAGTGGGTAAAAGACAATCCGGATGAAGCAGGTATTATGGTGGCTGAGCGTATTGAAATGCTGACCCCGGAAGCGGTATCGGATTCCATTAAGGTGAGTCAGTTTCAGCATGTTACTGCACCGGATGCGCGTGACGAACTGGAATACTTTTTTAATATTTTGTTGCAGGATTCGCCATCTTTAATTGGGGGTAAAATGCCGGATGATGGTTTTTACTACCAACCTTGAGCCTCATAATTTGTTGTGACCTCGTTCCCACGCAAGAGCGTAGGAACGAGAAACCCGCAGAAGATCATCAGCCTGGATGCAGACTGATGGTCTTCTCAGATTATGCTGAGTTGTTACGCGAACTCCACACGCCATTCCCCTAAACTTTTATTGTTACCAGGCACGATTGATGCAAGCCTTACTTAATATTTTAAAAAATTTCCCCCGTTACCTGTGGAGTGGTTGGGGGGCATTAGCCAGTATTTTCCTGTTTATTGCCTTCTGGGAGTTTGGTCATCAGCTTTATGGCAATCTGGTATTACCTTCGCCTAAGCAAACTTTCATCACACTCTGGCAAATACTTAATAATGAAGACATTCGCGAAGACATAAATATCACCATCAATCGTGCCGTGTTGGGTTTTTTGTTTGCAGCAGGTGTTGGCTCGGTGCTGGGTATGCTGGCAGGCTTATTTGCTACCGCGTCGATGATGAGCCGTCCTATCATCACCATTTTGATGGGCATGCCACCGATAGCATGGATAGTACTGGCAATGATCTGGTTTGGTTTGAGTGATATGGCAGTCATTTTTACTGTTGTTGTTGCATCGTTTCCCATTATTTTTATCGGTGCACTGCAGGGAACCCGAACCCTGGAAGGGGATTTGAAAGAGATGAGTGACAGTTTTAATGCGCCGCTGTTGATGAAATTTACCGATGTTTATTTTCCGCATGTCATTTCCTATCTTTTTCCAGCCTGGATTGCTGCCTTAGGCATGAGTTGGAAAATAGTGGTGATGGCAGAATTGTTGTCCACGCCGGATGGTATTGGCGCACAACTTGCCATTGCCCGCAGTCATCTGGATACGGCTGCCGCGCTGGCATTGGTTACTATACTCATCGGCTCGTTGTTGATTATTGAATACCTGTTGATGGAACCGATAAAGCGTGAGGTTGAGCAATGGCGAAACTAAGCGTTAAGCAGTTGTCTCACAGCTTTGGACCAAATGAAATTCTTCGCGATATTAACTTTGAGTTTAGTCGTGGTGAAGTTATTTCGGTGGTCGGTCCCAGTGGAGGCGGTAAAACCACCTTGCTGCATCTTATTGCCGGCTTGCTGGATATAACGCAGGGTACCGTTTGTAATGGTTTTACTAACTTTTCTTTTGCTTTTCAGGAAACTCGTCTGCTGCCATGGCAAACCACACTGGATAACATTGCCTTCGGTCTTAAAGCACGTGGCATGAAAAAACAGCAACGCCACCAACTTGCCACTGATATTGCGATCATATTTGGACTCGAATTAAACGATCTGGACAAATTCCCCAAAGACCTCAGCGGCGGCATGCGCCAACGTGTTTCTTTTGCCCGTGCACTGGTAATAAAACCGGACTTACTGTTTCTTGACGAACCTTTTTCAGCGCTGGACATTGGACTTAAACAGGAGTTACAGAAAATCCTTATTGATCTGGTTTATCAGCAGAAGTTAAGCATCTTTTTTATTACCCATGACCTGATGGAAGCCGTTCGCCTCAGTGACCGCATTTTGTTGCTGGATGCTGACCCTGGTCGTGTGGTGCATAGTTTTCAACCGGATAAACCTCAACGCGAACGGGATGATCTTTACGTGTACGAAGAAACCGCGCGTTTACTGGCGCACCCACAAATTATAAAAACATTTGAACTCAGTCTGAGAGCCAAAAGCTGATGTTATCTGACACGATTAGCAAAGCCAAAGGTGGCACTAAACATTACGACAGTTATCCTGAAGGTGATGTGCCGGTTTTTTTGGCTTACGGCTTTCGTCCGTTTTTTATTTTGTTACCCATCTATATAGTGCTCTCTATCGTGTTGTGGGCTCTGTTCTGGCATGGCAACATTCGTTTGCCATTTATACAGGATCCTTTGAGCTGGCACATTTATGAAATGATTTTTGGCATTGGCATTGCCGGTGTTATTGGTTTTATTCTCACTGCTGTGCCTGAATTATATGATGATATTACCCCGGTTACCGGTAGAACTTTATTGGGTCTGGTCAGCCTTTGGCTGTTAGGTCGGGTCGCATTCTGGATGATGGATATCGTTGGTATCTATCTGGTGATGCTTATTCATTTGCCACTGTTGTTGTGGGTGATGATTTTAGTTTTTAAACCGATTTTTCTTGACCCGCTACGGCGAAATATCAGTCTGGTATTGAATTTTTTCATTATTCTAATAATACAGGGCTGGTTTTTTGCCGCAGTCGCTGGCTGGGTGGAGCAGGATCCTTTTAGTATTCTCAAAGTCGCATTAGGCGTGTTTATGGCGCTGACATTGCTGGTGATTCGCCGCGTCAGTACCGAAGCAATAAACGAATGGCTGGAAGATCGTCACATAGACGATACCTTTATCGCCCGTCCACCCGCATTTAATATTGCCATCTTTGCCGTTAGCCTGTTTACCGCAGTGGAGTTTTTTTTTCCGGGTAATACCATATTGGGCTGGCTGGGGCTGGCCGCTGCCGCTGCAATACTGAACACAATAAATGATTATTTCCTTGATGAGGTCAATATCCTGCTTCGTTCCTACATTTACCCGTTGATTTTAATCCTGCTGATGCTGGCAGCAGGTTATGGTTTTATGGGCTTTGATTATTTGTATGACGGCCTTTATGGCATTAATCATTTTCGTCATTTTTTGACCACTGGCGCGTTTGGCCTTGCTTTCTTTATGGTTATGGTCATCGTCGGTACTATTCATACTGGGCGACAGTTATGTGCTAACCGCTGGGTAGATGCGGGGGTTATACTGATTATTTTTGCCACCTTGCTGCGTATTTTAATCCCTTTCTTTCCGGAAATTACCCGGCTTTTGTATCTGAGCTCGGCGCTACTCTGGGCGCTGCCTTTCATTATTTATCTTGTTCGATTCTACCCCTGGTTGAGTCGACCTAGAGTTGATGGTTTGCCGGGATAGTGTGATTTAGCGCTGGTAAGCCTTACCAACTCAACTACGTCATTAAAAACGAATAAACCTTGTTCTCAATCGGTTGAAATGAATTAAGCGCATCTATTCTGTTTTAGTGCTTGCAAATGAAAATGATTATCATTAAGATTGGAATCGTTTTACAAAGTTAATGGCCATGCACGATGGAATATTTTAACAAACCAAAAACATCCTCCCTGTTACGGGTTGTTGAAGTATTGTCATCAGCCGACGTTAGTGCGGTACGTCGCATCAGCAGTGGTGAGCTTCTGGCAGGGCAACGTCTGCTTGTTATTGAACATAACGGCGAAGAGTATCGCCTGCAGCCAACCAGTAAAGGAAAATTAATACTTGTGAAATAGTTAGCTTAGTTTAGAAGATATATGCGCTAATAAAAGCATGCACCAAAAAAAGACATTGCTGCTGAACGTTTTCCTTTATGGAAACGGTCATGCGAAACCATAGATGATGTGACTTTTTGTCGTCATGGACTACTTCGCTGCATAAGTGCTGTACACAGTGGTCGTCACTATCTGCAAATGACCGACGAAATACATGATGAGACCCTGTCCCATTCAAGCTATTTTAATGCCTTAAAGTCATCCAGGCGCATGAATATGATAAAAGCGCTGGAAAAACAAAGCTATCAGTTACACAGTGAGACTTTGTCTTCTTTGGGGGTGAATTATCTCAAGCAATTTCCTGAACTTGATGCGTATCGGGTCGAAGCCGCAAAAGACAGAAAATAGCGCATGAAAAAGGCCGGTTTCTTAACCCTCTTTTTTTTCATGCTTGAATTACACGCATATGCTCATTTACCATCCGTTCTCTACAAAATGCAATAATGACGGGAAGGCCACTGATCGCACTTATGGATAGCTTGGCGAGACATTTAAAACCAAGGGTGTCGATGATTGTGGAACACTGATGAAAAAAATAGCTAATCAGTTGTTGTCAATTGGCGATAGTTGACAGTAGATAGCTGATAGAGTGTACCATTAGGTAGGTAGTCGTAGACATGCATAAGGCACCTGGTCGGCAATCTTGAGGCTATTGCCTGCTACGCTATCGCTTAAGCAGACCTACGGCTTAATCAAAGAGCACCTTGTCCAGAAAGAGGTATAATCTCGTGAAATAAACAGGAGTGACTTATGATTAAAATGATTCAAGTTATTATCGCTTTATTAGTATTCAGTTCTGCCACCTCGATGGCTGGAACGATTATTGAGATAAAAAGTAAAAATGAAACAGCAACAATTTTGACCGATGGTAAACAGGCGCGTTTGAATACCGGCGGTCTGGATTATGTCATTATCAATTATAAAAACAACACAGTGAAAGCTGTTGATACAAAAAAGCGGCAGGTTATGTTGTTTGATATGGGCAACATGCCAAAAATGGGGAGTGCGCCAAAAATTCAAACATCGATTAAAAATCTGGGTGCAGGACTCTCGATTGCAGGCTATAAAACACAGAAATTCAGTTACATTGTGAATGGTAAAACCTGCGGTGTTATTTATGGTTCAAAACAGGCTTTTCAGCATAAGGATGTTAAAGCCCTGTTTAATGCAATGAAAATTATGATGCAAAAGCAGCAGGCGATGCTGGGTGGGTTTGCCGCTATGGTGGATGATTGCACTCTAGGTGATATTGAAATGAGTAATTACACTGCGACAATAGGTGTGCCAATGCGGACAGAAAAAAAAGGTATGATTGATTTTGAGGTTAAAAGTATAAAACTTGATGTTGCTCTACCGGCTGATACCTTTGTTATTCCTGCGTCATACAAAACAACAAGCATAAAAGAAGAAATGCAGAAAGCGTCTAAAGATATGGCGAAGATGCAGCAACAGATGCAGCAGTATGCACCGCAAATGCAACAAATGATGCAGCAGATGCAACAGTCAGGACAAATGCCGCCCGAAGTGATAGAAAGAATGCGTCAAGCTCAGGAACAGATGAAACAGTACCAGCAGCAGGGGTACTGATTTGTGTGTTTTTTATTTTTAAAGTGCCTTAAGATCTAATTTGAACAGGCCCCTGATTTTGTGGGTGTTTACCTTTAATCTTTTGGTAAAAATCAGCAATGATTGTCATGTCAGTTTTTATGTCGCCACTGGGATACATTATCTGCTTAAACCCTAATGTTTTATTTGCGTAATCTATGTAGCCGAGACAGATAGGTATCTTAGCTGCTGAGGCAATATGGTAAAAACCGCTTTTCCAGTATTTTGTTTTTGAGCGTGTGCCTTCGGGTGCAATGGCGATCACCATTTCATCAGCACACTTAATTTTTTCTGCAATTTGATTAATAAAACCAGATGAGGCGTTACGATCAACTGGAATGCCGCCTAAAACGGTAAACAGATAATGCAGCGGACCGCGAAACATTTGTATTTTTGCCACCCAGTAAATTTTTAGATCGAGTGTCCAGAAACAAAGCAGGGCAAGCGGAAAATCCCAGTTGCTGGTATGCGGTGCGGCAATAAGAATAAATTTTTTTTCCTGCGGTGGGTTAACATTAAGTTGCCATCCACGTAGTTTTAATATGGTCTTTACCAAAAATTTAAGCATATAAAATCTCAGTCAGGTAACTTTATTTCCAGTTATTTTGTTTGGCAAGGTGAAGCTTCTGGTAACCTTTAAGCAATTTTTGGTGCATGGTAAAACCTTCAAGTTTTAAGCCTGGACTGTGCAGTCCAAAAAAGTTTTCTTTGCCGGAAATAACAGCTAAACAATTCGTTAATGTTTTTTCATCAAACATTAGTTTAAAGCTGTCGATGTAATCAACTATCTGTCGCTGCTTGTCCGTGGTTATTTCAAGCAGGGTTTGCAGACACAGGTAAAAACGTGATGCCTCGCTGTCGAGTTGGTCTATATGCAAACACCAGCTAACCCATTCAATGGCTTTGTCATTTTTTAAGGCGAGGCATAACATAGCTTTTAACTCACCAATTCGTAAGGTAGCCCATGTGCTATCAGGATCGGGTGCTACTCCAATAAATTCTGCAACACGCTGGTAATCATTGTAACCGCCTTGTTCCAGTCGATCGAGAATAGATTGCCAGGCAGATGGATTAAGATTTTTCAGGCTGAGAATGTCTTTGCGAAATAAAGCACCTTCATTGTTATTGTTCCATACCAGGTCGTCAACCGGGTAAATGTCTGACATGCCAGGCACAATGATGCGGCAGGTATAAACATTAAGGTGTTCGTAGTCTGTGATATAAATATCAAAATCTAAATCATGAATAATGTTGCAAAGATAACCGAACTCATCGCTTGTGGTTGCGTCATGATCCCAGTCATTAAATTCATAATCTGCATTGTTCTTGAAAAAGTCGTAAGCAATCAAGCCGCTTGAGTCGATAAAATGCGTTTCAAGATTATGGTGATCAGCGACTTCTTCTAAATCAAAACTGGGTGATTGAAAACCATCGAGCTGGTCAAGGTCTCTGCCCTGCAGCAGCTCGGTGACAGTACGCTCCAAAGCAACTTCAAAACTTGGGTGTGCGCCAAAGGACGCAAACACGGTGGCATTTTTTGGATTGATTAAAGTCACGCTCATTACCGGATATCGCCCACCTAAAGAGGCATCTGCAATTCGCAGGCTGTAGCCATGCTGCTCAAGTTTGCTGATGGCTGCGATGATTTGTGGGTAGCGCTGTAACACAGCGTCCGGCACTTCAGGCAGACAAATACCTTCGGCAATAATTTTATTTTTAATATAACGCTCAAAAATTTCTGACAGGCTTTGCACGCGAGCTTCATTTTTCGTGTTACCTGCCGACATGCCATTACTTACATAGGAATTGCCGATAATGTTTATCGGAAACCAGATGTTTTTACCATCACTATGGCGTTGATAAGGGCAGGCACAAATACCGCGCTCGCCAGTGCCGGAATTAGTGTCAAAAATTTTTATCGCGGTAAGCTCTTTATCAGGGTCATAATAGTCCCAGAGTTTTTCATCGAGTAAGCCATCGGGAATGCGGTGGTCACTGCTGCTGTTATTATTATTTATATTTTTAAACCAGCGTTCATCCGGGTAATGAACAAATTCACCATTGGAAAACTTTTCACCTAAATAAAAATCAGCAAAAAAATAATTGCAGCTTAAACGCTCAAAATATTCACCCAGTGCGCTGGCAAGGCAGGATTTTTTTGTAGTGCCTTTACCATTGGTAAACATTAAACCGCAGTCTTTGTCACGGATATGAACCGAATAAACATTGGGTAGCGGGTTGAGCCAGGAGGCTTCTTCAATATCGAAATTTAAATCGATTAATTTTTGTTGCATAGTGGCAATGGATTCTTCCAGTGCGGCATCTTTGCCTTTGATCCAGGTTTTATCGTTCATAATTTATGGTGAATAGTGAATAAAAGTAATCAGCGTAATTGTATAATTTGGTTTTTATTTACCACGAAGATCACGAAAAACACGAAGAATTCGATAATGGTACACAAAACATTAGTTACAGCTTTGATTATTAATCAAATTCCATCTTCGTGTCCTTCGTGGTGAATAGTTACTAATAAATAATGAATTAGGTAGCATGTGTTTTGCATGCAGTTAATACTTCTGCCACATGGTCTTTTACTTTAACACCACGCCATTCTTTAATAAGTACAGCGTTTTCATCAATTAAAAACGTACTGCGCTCAATGCCCATATATTCTTTGCCGTATAATTTTTTTAGTTTGATGACATCGAACTGTTTGCATAAAGATTCATCTTCATCACTAAGCAAATCAAAGTTGAAGTTTTGTTTGTTCTTGAAGTTTTCATGTCGTTTCATGCTGTCGCGTGATACACCAAGAATTATTGTATTCTGGCGGGCGAATTTTTCTTTAGCATCTCGGAAATCCTGGCCTTCTGTGGTGCAGCCGGGTGTGCTGTCTTTTGGATAAAAATAAAGCACAACTTTTTTACCGCTTAAATCTTTCAGGCTGATAATTTTATCACCCGTTGCCAGACGTGAAAAATTTTTAACTTTTTTACCAATGGTTACCATGTTCCACCTTTTGTCAGATTTTTATTATTAGAGATTCTTAAATTCTGCGTCGAGATTAAGTTCATCACAAAGTTCGGTAAAAGCTTCACGTAGTTGCGCAATATTGGTATCGGCAGAAATACCTACGGTCATGTGCAGGGCAAACATGGGTGAGCCAGTATGTGGCGCGGCATATCGCTCTGTCTGCAGGTTAACGATATTAATGTTGCGGTTGGAGAAAAAGCGAGTAATATTTTTTACAATGCCCGGATGGTCTATTGACGTAACTTCAACAGAATAGGGAATGCTATTGTTATCCAGTGCCGATGTTGTTGTTGCTTTAATCAGCAGTCGCATTTGTAGTGACTGTTCAATGTCTGATGACTTAGCCTGCAGGTTTTCTATGGCTGTCTGCTCACCGCTGACCAGTAGCAATATAGCGAACTCGCCACCGAGTACAGTCATGCGACTGTCCTCAATATTGAGCTCATGGCTGTAAATAATATCACTCAGTTCATCGACAATGCCGGGACGGTCAGCACCCAGTGCTGAGATAACAAGTTTTGTAGTCATGCTTTTGTTTGCTGTTCACAGTTTTTAGATTGGCACAGTGTAAACAAAAAATGCTTAAACGCAAATTCTTATGCATATATTACTTTTATTGCTTCAGTTTACTGGTTAAGAATTTGATACCAAGACCACAGAGGACACAGAGCAAAACAAACAAGTGGGTTTTTTCTCTGTGAACTCTGTGGTCTTGGTGTCGAAAATATAAAGCTTAGAACCGTCTGGCTATGGAGTCAGCCAAGTTCAGAAAGCTCACGCATCAACATGGCAGGATTACTGGTGTTTAATTCAATCAAACGCCGTAAATGTTGAAGGCTGCTGCTGTCAATTTGCAACCACTTAAGTCCCCAGTTGCCACCGCTACTGCGAATGATGGTTACCCGCGCATGGATAGATATATCTTCGCCAAGGAATATCGCCATGCCGCAGGGTTTGCTCAGGTCGATATCGATATTTTCCGGCGGTTCCACCAGCATGCCTTTGAGCGAAATGTCGAGTAGATTGCAGCTCCATTCCTCATTGCCACACTGCATCAGAATTTCCGCGCTAAAAGGGATGCGGTTGTGAATTCGGCGTTCTGGGCGACGCTCTGACTGTGTAGATGCGTTCATGTTTGTGCTTATTTTTTGAGTGGCTCTGTGAGTTAAATATTAGTAAAATAATGGCATTTAGCAACATAAATCATTGAAATAAAGGTGAAATATTGATTAACTGTGCGACTTGTTTTTTTGAGCCTATATTGAATAATCAAAGTAATGAATAATCAAAGCATGTTTCAAGGCAGTATGGTTGCGCTGGTTACGCCAATGCAGTCTGATGGCAGTGTTGACTTCCAAAGTTTGGCCAAACTGGTCGAATTTCATATAGAAAACAATACCTCAGCGATTGTCTCCATGGGTACCACGGGTGAATCTGCCACTTTAAATATTGACGAACACTGCGAGGTGATGGCGCGTACAGTGGAAATGGTGAAAGGTCGCATTCCGGTCATTGCCGGTACCGGTGCAAATTCAACCTGGGAAGCGATAGAACTAACGCGCTGTGCACAGCAAGGCGGTGCAGATGCCTGTTTGCTGGTCACGCCGTATTACAATAAGCCGCCGCAACAGGGATTGTATTTACACCATAAAAAAATTGCTGAAACGGTCGATATCCCGCAAATACTGTATAACGTGCCTGGTCGAACTGCGGTAGACATGTTGCCGGAGACGGTAAAACGCCTGTCTGAAATTGATAACATTGTTGGCCTTAAAGATGCTACCGGCGATCTGCTGCGCCTGGCTGAGATTCAGGCTTTGTTGGCTGGCGAAGAATTCGGCCTGTACAGTGGCGACGATGAAACCGGCACAGAATTCATGTTACGTGGTGGTCATGGCGTTATTTCTGTGACCAGCAATGTGGCACCTAAGGCCATGTCTGCCATGTGTGAAGCCGCGTTGGCGGGGAACCGTGCACTGGCCGAATCCATAAACCAGCCTTTAACCGGTTTACATAGCAGGTTGTTTCTTGAGGCCAATCCTATCCCTGTTAAATGGGCGTTGTCTGAAATGAAACTTATCCCGCCTTACATACGTCTACCTTTGACAGAGTTTGCAGAAGAATTCCATCAGCCGCTGCGCGAAGCCATGCAGCAGGCCGCACAATAGATCCCTATACAATGACCGATACATGGGTCGGAGCACTATATTAATGAAGTTACACGATACCTGGTTTGCCCCTGTAAAATGGGTTGGTCTGATAATACTGGCGCTAAGCACCGCTTCCTGCAGTTTTTTTGGTGGTGATGAGCGTCCGGTGTATCAGGGAGCAGAATATTATAAAAATCTGGAGATACCGCCTGACCTGACTGCACCCGATACCCGTGATCAGCTTATCGTACCGAAACCCACAAATGAAGCTTTGCAGCGATTTCGTGACAACAATAAACTGGAAACCGTGATAACACCAAAATTTGATGGTGTACGGGTAGTTAATTATGCGGGTAATAGCTGGCTGGAAGTGGATAACGATGTTGAGCATGTATGGCTGAGGCTGCAAG
Source organism: uncultured Thiotrichaceae bacterium (assembly GCA_964421315.1). Classification (GTDB taxonomy): domain Bacteria; phylum Pseudomonadota; class Gammaproteobacteria; order SZUA-229; family SZUA-229. Next base: position 14,096 of record CAYQXD010000064.1, read on the forward strand.
AGTTTTGGCAAAATGAAGGCATTAAGCTTGCACAGGTGCGGCCTTCGCTGGGTTTTATGGAAACCCAATGGGTAGAACGCCTGGACGATGATGCCGGATTTTTAAGATCATTATTCCAGAAATTTGAACCGGATCAAAAAGACAAATTTCGTATCCGTGTTGAACGTTTTGACCTTAATCAGAAAACACGTATCTATATTGCACATTCAAGAATTGAACGTATTCTTTATGGTGAAGAAGAGGGCGATTATATCTGGCAATCGTTAGCCAGTGATTTAGAAGCCGAACGTGAAATCATTTATCGTATGGCTTTGTTTGTTGGTAAGAACAAAGAAGATACCGTGAAATTGCTGGACAATTATCGTCCTTATAGTTCACTGGTAAAAATAGATAGTACCAATGCCACCACCCTGACCATGACCGGCAGCATGGATTTTGTCTGGCGGCGAGCCATGCGTGCACTGGATCGTATGCGTGTGCAGGATATTCATGAACAACAAGAAAGCAGCAGTATTTCCTTTGTTGTTGGTAAAATATCAAATGAAGAACTGAATATTGAAGATGATGAGTTATCAAAATCCAGCTGGATAATGCAATTGTTTACCAGTGTTGGCGAGAAAGATCTGGCAGCAAATAAAAACCGGCACTATCGCCTTGTGTTCAGCGATGTCAGTGGCCGCATTCAGATTGAAGTAAAAGATGTCGAAAATTCAAAAGCTACTGATGAGGACGGTGCTGTCACAGGTATCGCACTTGCCGAGCAATTAAGAAACAGACTGGCTGAAATGCTGGAATAAAATAAATCCTTCAGAAGCAGTGTGCACCTGTATTTCACCTGGCAGACCGTGTCAGATATGGAATGGTCTGACTTCGACACGTAGCGGACGGTGAAAGAGCTTAAAAATATTGATTCCGCGAAACACGCAAAAGACGCAAAAAAGCAAAAGTAATAATAGATCAGTAGGGTGGATAAGCAAAGCGCATCCACCATTGCTTGCGGTTGTATATGGTGGATGCGCTTTGCTTATCCACCCTACAATACTATCCCTTAATTTTATAGTGTGAGCCTTTGTTGTTTTTTGTATACAATGATGGGGGATTTTTTCAGAGTAAACAAAAATGGCTTCAACTACACAGGATATAAGCGAAAAACCAGCCCCCGTTTCATTTTTTGAGGCAGTTATTTACTGGCTTAAGTTAGGCTTTATCAGCTTTGGCGGGCCTGCGGGTCAGATAAGCATGATGCATCAGGAGCTGGTAGAAAAGCGCCGCTGGATTTCTGAACATCGCTTCTTGCATGCGCTTAATTACACTATGGTGCTGCCGGGGCCGGAGGCGCAACAACTAGCCACGTATATCGGCTGGTTAATGCACGGGGTATGGGGAGGCATTGCTGCCGGTGTTTTATTTGTGCTGCCCTCCCTGTTTATTCTTATTGGTCTTACCTGGGTTTATCTGGTTTTTGGTGATGTGACAGCGGTTGCTGGCATTTTATATGGCATTAAACCTGCCGTTACCGCGATCGTAGTGTTTGCGGCTTATCGCATTGGCTCCAGAGCGTTAAAAAATAATGTGTTACGTGCGATGGCAGTATTGGCTTTTATCGCTATTTTTGTTTTTGATATATATTTTCCTTACATTGTATTAGCGGCAGGCATTATCGGTTATATGGGTTCGCGTGTTTCGCCGGAGTATTTTAAAGCAGGTGCTGGACACGGTGCGTCGAAGGAAATATACGGCGCTGCAATTATTGATGATGACACGCCAGCACCCGAACACGCACGATTCAAGTGGAGTCGCTTTGTTGCTTTCCTGTTAATCGGCTTATTCATTGCTGGAGCAGTTATGGCGGTGTTAATTAATACCTATGACTGGCAAGGTACGCTTACACAGATGGGCTGGTTTTTTACTAAAGCGGCACTGGTGACGTTTGGTGGTGCTTATGCTGTGCTGCCTTATGTTTACCAGGGTGGTGTTGAGCAGTATCAATGGCTAACAGGTGGGCAGATGATTGATGGCCTTGCCCTGGGCGAAACCACACCCGGTCCGCTGATTATGGTAGTTGCCTTTGTTGGTTTTGTGGGTGGCTGGAGCAAAGAGATTTTTGGACCGGACTCGTTACTGTTAGCGGGCGCTGCAGGTGCCAGCATTGCCACCTTGTTTACCTTTTTGCCTTCTTTTCTTTTTATTTTGTTGGGTGGTCCAGCGGTGGAAGCAACCCGGGATGATATTAAGTTCACCGCACCGCTAACCGGTATCACCGCAGCGGTGGTCGGTGTCATTCTTAATCTTGCCACCTTCTTTGCTTACCATGTGCTGTGGCCGCAAGGTTTTGATGGTAATTTTGAATGGTTTTCGGCGTTGATTGGTGGTGCAGCATTTATTGCATTATTTAGATATAACGTGGGTATTGTTACCGTGATTGCTGCTAGTGCCACTATTGGTTTAGGCTATTCTTTACTTATTTAAGGAATCTCAGATTTCGGTCAATAGAAGACATTAAAGATTAAAAGCGTTAGTCCGCGAAGAACGCAAAAGACGCGAA
>CAYQXD010000065.1:0-16324 GCA_964421315.1 uncultured Thiotrichaceae bacterium
TGCGCCATTTACTGAAGCCAGTGATGGATTTAGGATTAAGTGCGTTATAGAACAGGATTTTCATGAATATAAAAAAATTAAAAATAGTGTATATAAATAGGTCTATGCCATATCGAGTGGTTTTTTATTGTAACCCCAAAATTACCCTCACCGTCATTCCCGCATGTTTTTAGCGGGAATCTATTGCCTGAAGAGTGGATTCCTGCTAAAAGCATGCAGGAATGACGCGTAATATTTCTCGTTTCCTCGTTCCCACGCTCCCGCGTGGTAACGCATACCTAAGCTAACAGCAAGCTCCGTATGCATTCCTTTGCTGAGCGTACAAACGAGGCAAGGCTGCCACACGCCTTCTTGAAATGCCAAAAATGGCAAAAAAATCATTGAGGAAACTTTGCGATTCTGCGTTTTCTTTAACCGCGCTTTGATAATCTTTGATAAATTGATGGGCTTTGTTTTTGGTATCTCTGAAGGATTGGTTTAGGTATTACCCAAAAAATGTCTTAATCGCGAGACCTGTCACAAGTGCGACCACGTAAGCGACCATCCACCTGAGAAGGCGAAGCTCACTTTTGATATCCGACATATCACTTTCATAATTAGCTACATCCTCCGCAGCCTTGCGTGCCTTTTCTTCGCTGGCACCCGCTTCCTTGAGTGCATCGTAGATGCTACTTAACATTATGCTTCTCATATCATACAGGCTCACTATTTGGTTGTTCACTTACTGTATTATCATGAGAAATAACAAGCAGCTACGCTAGATTCAGGATAGACGATAGCTAATTCTGTTTGTAATACACTACATCATTTATGATAACACACTGATCCCTGCATATGGGAGCTGGATTGTGCAACCTGCTTTCATCACTTCTTACTTTGACAATGTTGCCCCACCCAGCAATTCTCATTATGGAGTTTTTCCATTTTTGGCATGAAAATTAACAACGAACTTATGCGGCTTCCCAGTGATTTTATCTCACTTTTCGTTGAAAATTGGAGCTATAACAGCCATAATGAGAATTGCTGTTATACCTTCATGTTCTTCATGCACTTCATGGTAAATTGAAAAGATAGAAGTCTATGAAAACAATATCAAGGCTCACTAAAAAATGTGTAGCAGCTAAAGCCTTGCACTAAAGTGCATAGTTTTGACTAGCGAACTGGGACCAATAAATGGTGGATGCGCTATGCTTATCCACCCTACAGCGTTAAGATCACCCTGTTTCTCAAACGGATAAATTATGTCACTAGACCCTGTCGTCCTGTTTTTTATCCTTGGTTTAGCAGCCGGGCTAATGCGTGCAGAAATGCGCCTGCCGCCTGCAATTTACGAATTTCTTAGCGTCATATTACTGCTTGCCATTGGTCTCAAAGGTGGCATAGAGCTATCCAAACAGTCATTCGGCGATTTACTACCCGACATGACAGCAGTGGTAGCAATGGGTTTTGTGTTGCCGTTACTGGCTTTTCCATTGCTGCGCTACATCGGGCGTTTAGAAAAAGCAGATGCCGCATCGGTAGCAGCGCATTATGGCTCGGTCAGTGTTGGCACCTACGCCGTGGCGGTGACTTATCTGGCAGCACAGCAAATACCTTTTGAAGCTTATATGCCGCTATATCTGGTATTACTGGAAGTGCCCGCTATACTTGTTGGCATCGTGCTGGTACGGGGCATTTCTAAAAACACCAAATGGGGAAGATTGTCACATGAGGTGTTTTTGGGGAAAAGTATTGTATTACTATTGGGCGGCCTACTGATCGGCTGGATAGCAGGGGAAGAAGGCATTAAACCTATAGCCGGTCTGTTTTTTGATCCGTTTAAGGGCGTACTGGCATTATTCCTACTGGAAATGGGGCTGATTGCGGCAAGCCAGGTGGGCAGTTTACGACGTTACGGAGTTTTCCTGCTGGGTTTTGGTATTGTTTTTCCGATTTTCTCGGCCTGCATTGGCGGCGGTCTTGGCTTTATGCTGGAACTGTCCATTGGTGGTACGGTGCTGCTGGCAACCCTGGCGGCAAGTGCTTCCTACATTGCAGTTCCCGCAGCAATGCGTATCGCACTGCCGGAAGCCAACCCCACCTTATCACTCACCGCATCGCTTGGCATCACTTTCCCGTTCAACATCATTTTTGGTATTCCGCTGTATCATAAACTGACCGAATACCTTTACACCATTGGAGCCTGACACAGTGATTACTCACGATATGAAACTGATTACCATCATTACCGAATCGGTACTGGAGCACAGCCTGGTGGAAGATATTGAACGTCTGGGTGCGCGTGGTTACACCATTACCAATGCTCGTGGCAAAGGGCAACGGGGAGTGCGTGATGCCGGCTGGTCAACTGATAGCAATATCCGTGTAGAAGTCCTGGGCGAGCCACAGTTGGTTGAGGCTATTGCGGAGCATCTCAACAAAACCTATTATAAAGATTACGCTATCGTATTATTTCTGAGTGATGTAAAGGTAATAAGAGCAGAAAAATTTTCCTGAGCCTAAAACACCCGTTGAATGGTAGCAAAAGTGACTGAACCAGGCTCGTTATCCTCCTCTATACCTCACACACTACGCAAACTGCTGTTGTCAGCCTGCGGACTACTGGCTCTCGCGCTAGGACTACTTGGCGTGGTTCTGCCCCTGTTGCCCACCACACCTTTCCTGCTGTTGGCCGCATACTGTTTCTTTCACGGTTCGACACGATTACACCGCTGGCTGGAATCCCGCCCGTGGGCTGGAGCACAACTGCGTTTGTGGCGTGAACAACATGCTGTATCAAGACTGGTAAAGTGGGCTGCCCTGCTCTATTTGTGGCTAGCAATTGGAGTTACCGTTAGCTTCTATCTGACAGATGCCATTCACCGCCTGTTATTGCTAACGGTGGCGGTCGCAGTAACGTTGCATTTGCTGCGTCTAAAAACACTGCCAGCAAAGACACACAGGCAGAAAAATTAATAAGATTTTAGCTTAACAAATACGAGGTAACAGATGCCACTGGTTGACATGAAGGACATGCTACAACACGCTTATAACCACAACTACGCGGTCGGTGCCTTCGACCTGGTGAGTCTGGATTTTCTGCAGGGCATAATGATAGCAGCGCAGCGGGCGCAGGCACCGGTCATCCTGAGTCTGGCTGAATCCCATTTTGAATACTTTGACTTTGAGCTGGTGATGCCAGCGGTGGAAGCAGCAGCAAAGCGTGCCTCAGTACCGGTAGCCATACACCTGGATCACGGCGCCAGCCTGGAGTCAGCAGTGACTGCAATCAATCACGGCTGCAACGGCGTGATGGTAGATGCCTCGCAGCAACCATTTACCGACAATATCCAGCGCACACGCCGTGTGGTGGAGATGGCCCATGCCTGTGGTGTGCCGGTGGAAGGTGAACTGGGTTATGTACCGGGGGTCGAAGGCGAAGATGCCGAGCGCCATCCTGGTGAGATCGCTTATACCACAGTGGATGAAGCCAAAACCTATGTCGCTGAAACCGGTGTGGACTTTCTCGCAGTTTCTATCGGCACCGTTCATGGTCGCATGCAGGGTAAGCCAAAACTGGATTTTCAACGACTGCAACAAATCAACGAAACACTGGCTATACCGCTGGTGATTCATGGTGGCACCGGTCTCTCCGATGAACAGTTCCAGCAACTGATCGCCAATGGTGTGACCAAGATAAACTACTATACCGCGCTGTCAGATGCAGCCGCAAAACAGATCAGGGAAAATGCCGAAACCAATACCACCAGCGGTTATACCGGTCTGGTGAAAAATATTCGCCATGCTATTGCCGATGAAACCGAACGCTGTATGCGGCTGTGGGGGTCGGCTGGTCGTGCCACCGAGGTCCTGGCTTATTGTCAACCATGGTTACCAGTGGAACATGTAATCATCTACAATGTCGAGGGGCTCGATGATGCTGGAGCAGAGTCGATGATGACCGAGGGTCGCCGCATACTCTCCGCCATTCCGGGAGTGCTTGAGGTATTTATCGGTGAAGCCATAAAAGAAGATGCCAGTTACCGCTACACCTGGCTGGTTCGCTTTTGTCACCCGACAGTAATAAACAGCTACCGTGAACATCCCGATCATATTGCCTTTGCTGATAATTTATTTCGACCGGTGGCGGGCAAACGCATCAGTATCGACTATCTTGAAAAAAACCAGGTTATGGAATAAATAATGCAGCTTAAAGCACTAATATTTGATGTCGATGGCACCCTGGCCGAGACTGAAGAAATCCATCGAAAGGCATTCAATCGTGCATTTGCCGATGCGGGACTAAACTGGCACTGGAGTCGCGAGTGCTACCGTGAACTACTAGTCGTCTCTGGTGGCAAGGAGCGCATCCGTCACTACATAAGCGAAAATGACCCGAAACAGGCATATCGTAAAAACCTGACACAGTGGATCGCCGACCTGCACCAGGCCAAGACCGCCCACTATACCAGGATAATGGCCACCGGCGAGGTAGAACTTCGCCCCGGCGTAGAACGGCTAATTCGTCAGGCTCATGCAGACGGTTTACGGCTTGCCATTGCTACCACCACCAGCATGGCCAACATCACTGCGCTGTTTGATGCTACCCTGGGTGCTGAGATACTAAACTGGTTTGATGCAATTGGTGCCGCCGAACAGGCAGCGATTAAAAAACCTGATCCTTCGGTTTACCTTTGGGTTTTGCAACAACTCAAACTGCCCGCCACGGAATGTCTGGCAATAGAAGATACACGCAATGGCATACAGGCAGCAAAAAGCGCAGCCATCCCTGTTCTAGTGACACAGAGTTATTACAGCGAAGGTGAGGATTTCAGCGGTGCGTTAGCGGTACTAAGTGATCTCGGTGAACCAGATCGCCCATATCAGGCATTGGCAGGGTTTGATAAAAAACCCGGATTGGTAACGCCAGAGCAGCTTCACACCTGGTACACCGCGACCAACTAACCAGTTAACCACCCGGCTGCCGCAACATTCCGCCCTGTAACACCCGAAAAACCTCAGGCAAAAACACCGCCAGAGGCCTGGGCTGTGCTCCCAGCATCGACTGAAACCAGTATTCTTTGAGCATGCCCAGCAGACAAACTGCCATACTGACCGCATCACCCTCAACCACAATGCCCAATTGCTGCCCTTCTTCCAGGGCAGATACCAGACGCTGCATGGTGCGGCTGTAGAAATTGGCCAGCTGCTCATTGGCCTCAGAATCCAGACCAATCGCCTCACTGAACAAAATCCGGGTCAAATCCTGATTGCGGCTTAATGTTTCACATAACGAGTGCATATTACCCGCGATCTGGGCGTTCACATCATCTCCCGGCTCGGTACGAATGGGCTGTATCGAATCCCACACCTGACTAAACAGCAAGTCGAGTACCTCGCCAAACAGGGCGCGTTTAGAATCAAAATAATTATAAAACGTACCCCGAGAGACCCCGGCTTCCAGGATCACATCTTCAACTGAGGTAGCGTGATAACCCTTGCCCGCAAACAGCTTTTGTGCACAGCTCAGTAGCTGGGCGTGGCGTTGCTCACGGAGAAGGGATTTGGCTATAGGCATGAGAGAGTTTTTTCCAGATCAATCAGGTGGTACTAAAACAATTATATAGAGAGATTTTGCACAATAACAAAACATTAACCACGAAATACACGAAAGGCACGAAAATTAAACAAAAAAACTTTTTTCGTGCCTTTCGTGTATTTCGTGGTTAAAAAAATTATTTAGTGCAAACGGTCTCAATCGTTTCATTATCTTGTACTTTACGGAACTTTACAATAAACTGACATGTCATTCTAGTTCATTGTTGCATTCTGCTTATGACTATAATCAACCAAACACAAGAACAACACAGCAACAAACTCCTCATTGGTGTAGACGTTGGCTCCACTACCGTCAAAGCCGTGGTAGTGGATCCTGTTGATCGGCGTATTCTGTGGAAGGACTACCAGCGTCATGAAACCCAGCAACCCGAAAAAACCCTGGAATTTCTACAAACCATAGAAAAAAAATTTCCGCAAACCCGCCGCGAAGATATCACCGTCTACATGACCGGCTCGGGATCGGGTGTTCTGTGCGAACCAGTGGGTGCTCGTTTCATTCAGGAAGTCAATGCCGTCACCGTAGCCGTTGAAGCCCTGCATCCGGATGCTGGTTCAGTGATAGAACTGGGCGGGCAAGATGCCAAAATCATCATCTTCCAGCAGAGCAAAGACAGCGACGAACGCCGAGCCATCACCTCGATGAACGACAAATGCGCCTCCGGTACGGGTGCTACCATTGATAAATGCATGATTAAAGTCGGTCTGCCAGCAGAAGCACTGGCGACCATTACCTTTGATGACAGCCGCCTGCATCATGTCGCCGCCAAATGCGGCGTGTTCGCAGAAACCGACATCGTCAACCTGGTGAAAACCGGCATTGCCGCCGAAGAGATTATGAACTCACTGGCCGATGCCATCGTCCATCAGAACCTGTCAGTACTGGCGCGAGGCAACACCCTGCGAGCCAAAGTTTTATTACTGGGCGGCCCCAATACCTACCTGCCCTTCCTGCAGGACTGCTGGCGCAAACGCATTCCTGAAACCTGGGCTGCGCGTGATTATGAGTATGACCGTAATTTACCTTTAGATGAGCTAATCCTGGTTCCTGATAACGCAGAATATTTTGCCGCCTACGGTGCAGTGCTATTTGGTTTGCTCGATTGTTCAGATGCCGACAAGCCCATCTACCGAGGACTAGAGCCACTACACATCTTCTGCACAACCGGTCGCTCGGCACGACTCAACGATAATGCCGGCCCACCTCTAATCAACGGTTCACAGGAACTACAGGATTTTTCTACTGAATTTCGCATTCCCACTTTTAAACCACCTCGTTTTGAACGCGGCCAACTGGTACGCGGTGTGGTCGGTCTTGACGGTGGCTCAACCTCCAGCAAGGCGGTACTGGTTGCAGAAGATGGCACGGTACTGTGCAAGGCCTATCGCCTGAGCAAAGGCAACCCGATACAGGACAGCAAAGAATTGCTTGCCGAACTCAAACAACAGGTAGAAAGCCAGGGCGCACAACTGGAGGTTTTCGGTTTTGGTGCGACCGGCTATGCGGCACCGGTGCTGGAAGAATCGCTACGCGCCGATGTCAACATTGTCGAAACCATCGCCCACATGATGGCGGCGCACAATTACTTCCCACAGGTCGATGTCATTTGTGATATCGGCGGCCAGGACATCAAAGTACTGTTTCTGGAAAATGACGAAATCAAAGATTTCAAGCTGTCTAATCAATGTTCGGCTGGCAATGGCATGTTGTTGCAGGCGATGGCTGACCAGTTTGCCGTACCGGTAGAAGACTATGCAGAAGTCGCCTTTGGCGCAAAACTGTCACCTGATTTTAATTATGGCTGCGCGGTGTTCCTCGATTCAGACCGCGTCAATTTCCAGAAAGAAGGTTATTGCAAAGAAGAATTGCTGGCCGGTCTTGCACGGGTATTACCCAAAAATATCTGGCAGTATGTGGTCGGCGTACCCAGACTGGTTGAACTCGGGCATTGTTTCGTCCTCCAGGGCGGCACCCAGAAAAATCAGGCAGCACTAAAGGCACAGGTAGACTATATTCGTGAACGTGTACCTAACGCCAAGGTTCATGTGCATCCACATTGTGGCGAAGCAGGTGCAATCGGGGCTGCCATGGAAACATTACGGGTAGTAAAGAACTGCGGCAGTTCAAGTTTTATCGGGCTGGATGCTGCTATCAACCTCGATTACCAAACCACTAGCGATGAAACCACCACCTGCCATTTTTGCACCAACAATTGCTCACGCACCTTTATCGACACACAGTTACCGGACGGCGGCACTACCCGTTACATTGCTGGTTTTTCCTGTGAGCAGGGTACAGTAGAAAGCAAAGACGCGCTAAAAGTGTTGGTAAAACGCCGCCGGGCATTGTGCCGACAATACCCCAATATGGTAGAACTTGAAGGCACTATTGCCTTTAAACACCTGCAAAAAACCGAAACGCTGCCAGAAGCGAACACACAGATTGCAGGTTTACCACTGAGAAAAGGCTGGCTGGCTCGATTTAGCAACATGTCATTTAACAGCAGGCCAAAAGGTTTCCAGCGTAGTAGCGCGAGCGCCATCGAACGACGCAAAAACATCAGAATTGGGCTACCCAGGGTGCTCAACAACTACAGTGTTGGCCCATTATGGCGAGCTTATTTCGAGACCCTGGGCATTCCCCGGCGGCAGATCATCTGGAGTGACGAGACCTCAGAGGAAATGTTTGCCGAAGGCGGAAAATACGGCTCGGTGGATCCCTGTTACCCCAGCAAATGCGCCCAGGCGCATATCCACAATTTGTTATTTGACAAACACCCGCACAAACGTACCGGGCCGCTGGACTATATTTTCTTCCCCTGCGTCACGCACCTGCCCAACTTCATCAGTCATACCGTGGACGATACCACCTGCCCGATGGTCAGTGGCACACCCAAAGTACTACGCGCCGCCTTCACCAAAGAAGTGGACTTTTTCGACAAGACCGGTGTCGAGTACCTTGACCCTGGCTTAACACTCAACGAGCCGAATCTGTTTAATGAACAGCTCTGGCAAACCTGGGGAGAACGGCTACAGATCAGCCGTGACGAACACGACTTTGCCCTGAAGCAAGGCTGGCAGGCACTGGCAAACTTCGAACAAACGCTGCAAGATCGTGGCCGCGCCATTTTAGACGAAGTAGAGCAGACAGGCCGCATCGCCGTGCTCATGCTGGGTCGGCCTTATCACGCCGATCCCGGTCTACACCACGATATTCCCGAAGAATTACAGGCACTGGGCTACCCCATTCTTTCACTGCGCTCGCTACCCAGAGATGAACAATGGCTTGAACGTCTTTTCCACGCCGATTTAAAAGCTGGCAGAATCAGCGATGTGTTCGACATCCGCGATGTCTGGCCGGAAAACTACTCCACCAATTCAGCACAAAAAGTATGGGCAGCCAAAATTGCCGCCCGTCATCCCAATCTGGCGGTGCTGGACATTTCAAGTTTCAAATGCGGTCACGATGCCCCCACTTACGGCATCATTGACGCCATACTCAAAGCCGCTGACACCCCGCGTCTGATCATGCACGACCTCGATGCCAACAAACCCGGCGGTTCTATTGCCATTCGCACCCGTACCTTTGCCTACTCGCTGGAACGCCGAAGCGAACTGCTGCAAAGTCAGCATAAAGGCGCAAACAAGCCAGATGACGAGCTGTATGCCCATACCCAGGCTATTCTCGATACGCAGCCACCACCGCAACAACAAATTATTCCAGTAACTGCACTCAAGTTGCTGCACTCAAGCAGTCCCTCACGGAGCACTAAATCATGAGCCAGCATAACATTACCCCGTTCGTTACTCAGAGTGCCAACGCCAATATAAGCCCAGCTCAGCAGGTGGGTGCCACGATCAGTGCATATACCACAACTGAAAACCACACACCAACCGAGCACTGGCACGAGACAACACCGGCGGCATTTACCGCCGATGAGCGCAGCCACACCACCATCTGGAACTCCGGTTTGACCCTCAACCACGACATCATCATTGCCGCCGCATTACGTGGCATTGGTTATCATGTAAAAAGCCTGCCGATCGCCGACAACGAATCATTGCGGCTGGGCAAAGAATTCGGCAATCGTGGTCAGTGCAACCCCACCTATTTCACCGTAGGTAATTTAATCAAACACCTGCAATCACTGGAAGCTGGCGGACTGTCGCGTGAGCGCATCATCAAAGAGCACCTTTTTGTTACCGGCGGCGGCTGTGGCCCCTGCCGTTTCGGCATGTATGTTACCGAATACCGGAAAGCATTACGTGATGCCGGCTTCGATGGCTTTCGCGTATTGCTGTTTGAACAGCAACCGGATATGCAGGCAGTCAATAGCGAGAGCGGTCTCGATTTCAACAGCCGTTTTTATCTGAGTGTAACCAGGGCCATACTGGCAGGTGACGCACTCAACCTGATGGGCTATCGCCTGCGCCCATACGAGCTTAAAGTGGGTGCCACCGACACCGCCATGGCGCAATGCCAGCAGCTTCTGATAGAAACGTTCGAACAACGCCACTCAGTATTACGCGCCCTCTGGCGTTGCCGAAAAATATTAGCAGTGGTCAAGGTCAACTGGTTGCAGGCAAAACCCAAAGTCAGTGTTATTGGCGAATTCTGGGCAATGACCACCGAAGGCGAAGGCAATTATGAATTACAGCGTTTTCTTGAACACGAAGGCGCCGAAGTCTGCATTCAACCCATCGCCAACTGGATTTTCTACCTGCTGTGGGAAAAAAGCGACAGTATCAAAATGCGTCGCAATTTACGCACTCAGGACACTAGCCTTAACGGGCTTGCTGGCAAGTCCGCAGGAAAACAGTTACTCATCTACAAAATCGGTATGGTCGCCATCAAAAACTGGTTTCGCTTATATACCAGCATCATCGGCCTTAAACATCACCACCTGCCGGACATGAATCATCTTGCCAAAATTGCCCACCAGCACTACGATACGGTAATAAAAGGCGGTGAAGGCCACATGGAAGTCGGCAAACTCATCGACGCAGTAGAAGATCGACGCGCACACATGGTATTGTCGGTAAAACCATTCGGCTGCATGCCCAGCTCCGGTGTTTCCGATGGCGTACAGAGCCTGATCACCGCACGTTATCCAGAGGCTATTTTCTGCCCGGTTGAAACCAGCGGCAGTGGTAAAGTAAATGTGCAAAGCCGGGTACAGATGATGTTATTCAAAGCCCACCAACGCGCACGCGAAGAGTTTGAGCAGGCACTAGAAAAAGCAGGTTTGAGTGAACAGGAAGCCGTTTCCAAAGTAAAAAACCACTCGGCATCAGGCTACCCACGTCACCGCGTGGCGTGTACTGGAGCTAATTTATTATCGGCAATGAAATAGCTGCTTTCGACACTTAACGGACAGTCAAAAACTTTTAAAACATTAGTCTTTAATGTCTTCTAATGACCGTACTCAGTCATTCATTCTATGAGTAAATCTGACACATTTTGCCAAGTTAAGTCTGAACGACTACAAATAAAACCACACAGTTTTCTTATTTCATTTACCAGAGGCAGAAACAAATTTGCCAAGTGCCAACTCGTACTCCGGCTGACTCATAACAAACCCATTATTGTGGCCACCCTTCATTTTGAAAAAGGATTTTGGCTGATTAGCAGCCTGATATATTTTCTCCCCCAGACGAAATGCAATGATCTCATCATCAGGGCTGTGCATTACCAGCACGGGCGATTTTACCTGTTTGATATGAGCGACAGCATTAAAATCGTAACGTAAAAACACCAGTCGGGAAAGAATCGGGAACAGCTCATTAGCGACATCTCTGGCAGAACTGAATGTGGACTCAATAATCAAACCACCTGGCTGAACCTCAGCAGCCAGCTCTGCTGCAACAACGCCACCAAGTGAACGCCCGAATACAATAATATCTTGCTGATTGATACCTCTATTATTAGTCAGATAGCGCCAGGCCGCCCTGGCATCTTTATAAAGCCCCTGTTCATCAGGTTTGCCCGTACTGTTGCCAAAACCCCGGTAGTCAATAATAAAAACATTCAACCCAAGCTGGTGAAAAATTTCTACTGAGTCGCCGCGATGGGAGATGTTGCCTGCATTACCGTGGAAAAACAACAGGGTTTGCGCTGCATCCTGATGCGGAATATACCAGCCATGCAAGCGTTTACCATCCTCGGTATCCAGATAGATATCCTCATAGGCAAGCCCCCACTCTGCTGGAGTCTGCTCAAGTGTTGCGTAAGGAAAAAAGGTCATCGAGGGCTGTTGTAAATACATAAAACCATTCAATAGAGCCAGGCCAAACAGTAACAGCATAATATTGTTTATCATTCGCGTTTCTATATAGAGATTAGGATCATTTGATTTGGAAGTATAGAGAGTTGCATAAGTATTTGCAGTCTCAAAATATGTGACTGCAAATACTTATGCAACTCTCTATACTAAGGTGTGAGCAGTTACTTTTTTTGAGATCAACCATGAAAAACATGTCTCTTGTATTCATCTTACTGCTATCTGTTATCGGGATATTTTCCATGTCTCCCATTCCTCAGCCGCTGTTATATCATCAATTTGCCGACCAACAGGCATTGTTTGGCATACCGCATTATTTTAACGTGTTATCAAATATACCTTTTCTAATTATTGGTTACCTGGGCTTGCGTTTAATAAACACAGATAAAAAAATTGAACTGGTAAAAAATATTCGCTACGTTTACAAATTGTTCTTTATAAGCGTATTACTTGTTGGATCTGGCTCGTCTTATTACCACCTGTCTCCTGATAATTCAACTCTATTATGGGATCGTCTGCCTATGGCGCTGGCATTTATGTCATTTTTTACCATCGTTGTGGCAGAGTTTATTAATGAGAAACTGGCAGTAAAATTGTTCCTGCCTTTATTAGTTACTGGTGCTAGCTCTGTACTTTACTGGTACTGGACAGAATCAATTGGCCAGGGTGATCTAAGGCTATATGCCCTGGTTCAGTTTTTGCCAGTATTATTAATGCCAGTAATTTTCACGCTGTATTCTTCTCAATTTACCCTAAGCTATTTTTTCTGGCTGGTGCTGGTCTGTTATGGGTTAGCAAAAGGATTTGAAATATTAGATTTCGAAATGTATGAGTTAACCAAAACGGTCTCCGGGCACACTCTGAAACACCTGGTATCTGCAGCAGGTGCCTTTATGTTTTATATGGCTTTGAAAAGACGTAACAGGAAAAAACAATAGCCAACATCCTTTGAACCTTTGTGTTCTGAATTTTTCTAAAACAAATAATGCTTAGTAAATTAATAATTTGTTTAGCCGGACTTACGGCGATTATGCTGCTATCTGCCTGTAGCTCACACATCCCGTCTGAAATAAAACAGCCGCTGGATGGCAGCCCTGGCACCGCACAGGTACGCCATCAAATAGATAGCTACCTGTCTCAAAAAGTGCGTTGGGGCGGCGTTATTCTTCGCACGGAGAACAAAAAAAATGTCAGTGCGCTAACGATTATTGCCCTGCCATTAAATGAAAATGGTAAACCTCAGAGTAATGATAAAAGTCCAGGGCGATTTATCGCCATCATTGATGAATTCGTGGAACCGATGGTGTACAGTTCGGAGCGCAAAATCACCATAACGGGACGCATACTTAGAGCGGAAACACACAATGTGGGGGATTTTCCCTATGAATATCCGGTTATCCAGGTAGAACACTATTATTTATGGCCAGTTGAAATAGAACGCTCATATTACGATTACCCATCTTACCCGTGGATGGTCGGCCCTTATTATCCGTGGCATTATCCTTACTACTATCCACATCACCGCCACTATTAATGCCAAAGGAAATTAGCCATGTTCAACAAGCTTGCCTTTATCTCTCTTTTCAGTTTACTGATAAGCTGTGCTAGCACTCCTGATTTTAATACTACACAGGTCGATTTATCACTTACGCCACAAAGCGTCACTGCCGAACCTGAGCTCAATCGCGGCAAGACTGCACTCTGGGGCGGCACCATTCTAAACACCCAAAACCTGAAAGAGACAACACACATAGAAGTGCTGGCTTATCCTCTCAACAGCTCTCACCGGCCATTACTGGAAAGTAAACCACTGGGACGTTTCATTATCCAGCACCAGGGATATCTTGAACCCACCACTTATGCACAGGGTCGGTTATTATCTGTACTGGGCAAGATCAGTGGTATCCAAAGTGGCAATGTAGGCGAAAGCACATACACCTATTCAGTTATCAATAGCGAGCAGTTACACCTGTGGTCGCTGGACAGCGGGCGCAATCGAACCAGCTTTCATCTTGGTATAGGTATTGGTTTGAATTAATATTTCAAAACCCTTTTCTTTAACCATTAATCATCATGGCTGTAGTGGCCGAGCCGAACACCACTCAGCAAGGTCTTAAAATCATCTCCACTGATATGCACCAGGTGTTTATGGTCGCCGGCTTCAAAATAGACATTGGCAAGACTGCAAAATTGAATTTATTTAATTGCATCTAGCATTTAATTTTTACAGCCACTCCCGAGTTATGTTTATTAACTCCAATTCTGTATATTCAAGAACTAGCGCTTCTACCAGGCTGTATTGCTTATCCAGATAGGATTTATCATTACTGATCATACACACGCCCATCACCGCTTGTTGCCAGTTATCTAGTGCATCAATTTCGGCGACAGAGGCATTAAATCTGTTGCTTAGTCGATCTTTTAAACTTTTGATCTGACTTCGCTTGTCCTTTAGCGAACGTGCATAAGGTATTTGCAGACTGAGTTTAATGAGTAGAACATGCATATTAAAACCTGGCGTCTTTCTTTCATTTACTTAACCTTTTATACAAATCAAAGGTTCGAGCTTTGCTACCATTCGTGAAAGCCCCGCCTGATCGGCCACTTTAACCACTGCGTCAACATTTTTGTAGGCACCGGGTGCTTCTTCAGCAATGCCACGCAGCGATGGGCTGCGGATCAAAATACCCCGCTCAGCAAGTTCATGTATGACGCTACCTCCTCTCCACAGTTTAGTTGCCTTGCGGCGACTCATATTACGTCCTGCACCATGGCAGGCTGAACCATAAGCTAATTGCATGCTTTCCTTTGTGCCCGCCAGGATATAGGAAGCTGTGCCCATGGTGCCACCGATCAGTACCGGCTGGCCTGCTTCACGAAGAGCATCTGGCAGGCTCGGGTGGCCCGGACCAAATGCGCGGGTTGCGCCTTTACGATGCACGAAAAGATCTTTTGTTTCACCATTAACTTCATGTTGCTCAAGCTTGCAGGTATTATGTGAAACATCGTAAAGCAGATCAAGATGAATATCCGGGAAAATTTGTTTTACTGCCTGGCGCGTTAAATGGGTGACTATTTCCCGGTTAGCCAGTGCGCAGTTAATCGCCCCTCGCATGGCACCTAAATAAGACTGACCAATTTTGGAATTTATAGGTGCACAGGCCAATTCACGATCAGGTAGAGTAATACCATGATTTTTTGCACTAACTGCCATGCTTTTAAGAAACTCTGTTCCTATCTGATGACCCAGTCCGCGTGATCCGCAATGAATGCTGATTTTTATGTCATTTAATTCAATGCCAAACGTTTTAGCAATATGTGTATCGTATATCTCGACAACCTTTTGTACTTCGAGATAATGGTTGCCCGAGCCCAATGTTCCCATTTCATTTTTTTGTCGTTCCTTGGCATGACTGGATATTTGATCTGGATCTGCGCCTTGCATACAGCCATGTTCCTCTATGCGTTCGAGATCTGCTTGCTCGCCAAGACCTCTTTCCACTGACCAGCGTGCGCCACCATTGAGCATTGCATCCATCTCTTTTGTATTAAGATGAATAAGGCCCGTGCTGCCAAGACCTGCCGGTATATTTTTGTATAAAACGTCTGCAAGTTCTTTTTGCTTTGCCATGACCTGTTGCACAGTTAAGCCAGTGTGTAATGTGCGCACTCCGCAGGAAATATCAAAGCCGACACCACCTGCTGAAATGATACCGCCCTGTTGTGGATCGAATGCGGCAACACCGCCGATTGGAAAACCATAACCCCAGTGTGCGTCCGGCATGGCATAGGACGCATTTACAATGCCGGGTAATTTGGCCACATTACTGACCTGCTCATAAACTTTTTCATCCATGTCCAGAATCAAATCTTTACTGGCAAAGATGATTCCCGGAACAAACATGCCATTAACGGGTTCAATGGTCCACTGGAAATCTGACAAACGATGTAATTTGTTTATATCCATGACTTTTGCCCTGCTAGTTTTCTTTAAACATCAACAACACATTGTGCCACCCATTGACCCTGTGACCTGTGCACTGCCAACTCGGTATAAGTGGCACCTTTAATTTCAACAGCTGGCTGATGCCTTTTTACATTTATCGGCTCACCCCATACCTTTGCTTTGAGATGTCCGTTCTCGATAAAAACTTCAAACTGGCTAAACAACATATAACGCGTAGACATTTCGAAAATCAAAGCATTTAACCAGTCGGCAAATAATAATTCCTGATCTGCTTCCTCACAATTAATAGTCACTTCTTCCCTGGGTTCGATAAGTGATAAATCAGTGATAATGGCGCTCATGGCAAGGGCCGCCTGTTCAAATGCTTCGGCGGGTTTATTGCCAAAACCGCGAACACCCATATCGGCCTGGTGTTCAAAATGCTCCCAGTGAGGAGTGATCATTAAGCGAACCTGTTTTATTAATTAAATGGCTAATAAGA
>CAYQXD010000066.1:0-16198 GCA_964421315.1 uncultured Thiotrichaceae bacterium
TGAAATCCAGACCGCCGCGCAATACTTCGTAAACCGCACGACCGTAGTTTTTAGCCGACAAACCTAATTTAGGCTTAATAGTACAACCCAGCAGTGGGCGACCATATTTATTCATCTTGTCACGCTCGACCTGAATACCATGCGGTGGACCATTACAAGTTTTGATGTATGCAAGTGGGAAGCGAATATCTTCCAGACGCAATGCACGTAATGCTTTAAAACCAAATACGTTACCGACAAGAGAAGTCAGTACATTTACCACCGAACCTTCTTCAAATAAATCGATTGGGTAAGCGATAAATGCGTAGTGACAAGTATCATCACCAGGCACGTCTTCAATGCGGTAACAACGACCACGGTAATAATCCATATCGGTTAATAGATCGGTCCACACAGTTGTCCAGGTACCGGTTGAAGATTCAGCGGCAACAGCGGCTGAAACTTCTTCGCGATCAACACCAGGCTGAGCTACAATTTTAAAACAAGCCAATATATCAGAGTCAAGTGGCACATAATCTGGTTGCCAGTAAGTTTCGCGGTAGTCTTTAACACCCGCTTCGTAAGTCTTAGCCATGGAGTTCTCCTATGAGTTGATGACCTGTTGATGCATCCAGATATATTTAGTGTAGTCATCGCTGGCTGCACCCTGTCTCTGGGTTGAATTCATTTAGCGGTATTTACCGCGTGGACGGCATTATGTAGAAAAAGTGTTATAAATTGAAATTGATTGTTTCTATTTTTACTATAGACTATTGTCTATGACTTATTCCTCTATCAGTAACCTCATCCGCCACGTCACTTTGCGCCAGCTACAGATCTTCGAGATGGTGGTGCGTCTTGGTGGCTATACCCGTGCGGCACAGGCACTGCATCTGACTCAGCCAACGGTTTCCATGCAGATTAAGAAACTCTCACAAGCACTGGGGATGCCGTTGCTGGAACAGGTAGGGCGGCATGTTCAGCCCACTGCGGTAGGGCGAGATGTTTATGAGGCAGCGCAGGAAATTCTTGGACGCATGATGGCGCTGGAAGACTCTGCATCTGAACGCCAGGGAGTGGTTAAAGGGGATTTGCACATTGCTGTTATTACCACCGCTAAATACTTCATGCCTCGTCTACTGGGTGCTTTTATCACGCAACATCCGCAGGTCAAGCCCAGGCTAACGGTGACTAATCGGGCAAAGGTTTTGCAGCGTCTTAAATCCAATGAGGATGATCTGCTGGTTATGGGGCAGGTTCCAGGTCAGCTTGAGGTGGAGGTGCATCCACTTATTGATAATGAACTGGTGGTGGTGGCATCGCCTGAACATCCGCTTGTTAATGAAGACAATATTACTTTAAATACACTGAGTCAGGAGCGATTTCTGGTGCGAGAAACGGGGTCGGGTACTCGTCAGGCGGTAGATCGACTATTGGCAGAGCAGGGTGTTAAAATTGATCCTTATATGGAGCTGGGTAGCAGTGAGGCGATCAAGCAGGGCGTGATGGCGGGTCTGGGTATCTCGGTACTGTCACGGCGCAACCTGCGTCTGGAACTGGCTAATAACCATATTGTGATATTAAATGTAAATGGTTTTCCGTTGATACGTCGCTGGTATGCTGTGCATATGAAGAAAAAACGATTGTCTCTGGTAGCGTACACCTTCCTGGAGTTTATACTTGCCGAAAGCAATCACATATTGAGTGATGCACCCATCCCATACAAGGTTTAATAAATATGTTCTCATCGAATACTGACATCCAGCATGCACTGGGTGATTTTTGCATCGAAGATATGATGTTACGTTACAGCTGTTTTATACCCAGGCTGTACAACTGGTGCAAATCGCTGGGTTTTGAAGCCGGTAAGATTGCACCATCACGTGCTTTCTGCTCAGATGAAAGCCAGGGTTATCCGCTTATTCTGATGGTTAAGCACTTTGGTGCTTTTCCGTTTAATCACGGTCGGGTAGGCGGCATTGTCTCTATCAGCCGGCACGGACCGCATGCCGCACATGGCAAGGATATGCTTATCATTCAGGCCAGTCACGTCGGTTACGACCCTCATACAGGAGCATTTGGTCGCTATCGTCGCCTGCAAACCGAGCAGTGTCGTGATAGCAGTAGTTGCGGCAAGATCAGTCATATACTTCGCTGGTACCTGCAACACTATAATTTTGCCAAAAACAATATTTTGCTGGAGCGCCAGGGTGATGACTATCTGATTCACATTGATAACCAGCTTCTTAACCAGAACAAAGCAGAAGGGCTTTTCCTGAATCTGGAATTACTAGTGGCACCTGATGCCGATGGTTTGTTATTGCCTTTGCATTCGCGTAGCACAGCTAAAACTTTTTTGGTGGCCGAATCATTGTTACTGGAGATAAACGCTGAACACTGGCTGCAAAACGGTAGCTGTGCTATTGGCTCTAAACTGGGAGCGGAACTATTTCGTTTTAAACGTGATATCGATGATGATGCTAGCGATCCTAACCGGCTTGAATTGAACCTGCTGCCCGCAATGGCTTACATCGTCACCTCGTCAGAACCGATGCTGACTGCCGCCCAGGTCAATACCCAGGTGGAATTTGATCGCGTTTATCGCAGTATTGTTAATGGGTCGAACTATAAGGGCAAAAACCTGTTATTCATTGCTGGTCTCAATATCGATATTTCACCTGAGCTCGATCAGGTGTTTCCATTGACCAAGTTCGTGCCCTGGGCCGCCTATGTGCAGACAGCTGATGGTGAGCAGTATTTGCTGGAGCAGCATGAACTGTTCGATACCCTGGAGCTGCAGTCAAGTGAAAACCCGGATAGTATCGACCTGGAAGATGCCATTCGCGCCATGGAGGAGGCGCAGGGTGTGCATTTCCATACTTTACGGCGTGTTGACAAGGAATAAAAATCTAAGATCCAAACCAGAATGTCATAAAAGCCCTATTTGTTTATGTTGGCTGCACGGCTACAACTGTCGCCAGAACCTGATCTCCGAGCATGAGCGTCAGGTGAAGGCGCAAAAGACTTTCACACAATAACCTATTGAGAACACAAAACATGAACTCAACCATATTAGTTCAGGTTGCTAAACAACGAGAAGAGCTAAAGACGCTTCTGGATGAAAGCATGTTAAGCCTGGCGCAGGAATGTGCGCTCTGCATGCATAAGAAGGAAACACTGGATGACTTGCTTGTGTCGCATATATCGAGCGCCAGGTTTATCAAATATTTGTGGGTGCTGGATCATACCGCGCATCAGTTGACCGCCACCGTATCTAAAAAAGGTATGAAAGAAGAACCGCGAGGCAGGGATCGTGCAGCGCGGCATTACATGCAAGCCGCACTGAATGGTGACCGGTTTTATCTTTCTGATGCCTATATAAGCCGCAATCGTAAAAGGCCGTCACTGACTGCGGTGCAAACCATCATCGATAAAGATGGTAGAACGATCGGTTTTCTGGGGGCAGATTATGATCTGCGTGAGCTGCCACACACTGCTAAACTGAATCTGGATCAGCAGGTCTGGCAACAGATGAAAGGTGATCCGGCCATCCGCCAGGGTTTGTTTGCTCAGCAGCGGGTGGTCAGTGCCATGGATGAAAAAATAGATGATATATTGAGCCTGATGGAGGAGCTGATCGTTGCTCATGGTGTGTTTCATGCCAAATTGCATTTTTCAAGCAGTCGGGCAACAGTCTGGCTGGTTGATAGTCCGTATGAGTACCAGATACTTGATATTGCTGAATTAACAAACACCAGTTTATGCCTGGCTTTCCCCAAACGAAATTATTTTGATCAGGCCAAAGTGCCTGAGGAAAAGATTAGCGATGTTTTTGCGCAATTTAAAACACTGCGTTTTGCAGATGAAAATATTTATCTGCGCTCTGCTTCATTGAATATTGTCAATGAGAAAGTGGGACTGAATTTCTCCTGTGATGGTTCACATTATATGTCTTATGATGAATTTCTTGAGAAGGGCAACAGCTTCTGGTTTGGGTGAAATAGTTAATCAGCGGTTCTTTAATCCTGGTCAGGCGGCTTACTGGATATATTCCTGTGGAATTTCAGCAAACGTATAAACGCTACCCCCTTGCTGGTTGGCAAATAAGTTAGCTTTTTCTTTTGTTGAAAAAGGTATGGCTTCAGGGGAGCCCATACCGCCTAAACGCTTACTGCCAAGCACGTACCATGCTTGGCGTGCATCGATCCAGTTATTGATGCCAGGGATGTTCCAGTTGGCATCACTTACATCATTGACATGAATATCAGCATGGCTCATGTCATTGACATAAATGGCTGCAATGTTTTTAGGTTCTTCTGGTGAGCGGGTAAAGGCAATGGTCTCACTTACTGAGGTAAACCATAATGCTTCTGGCTTGTCGCTGAGAATTATCTGGCCTTTGGGCCCACCGTGATTGACTACCGTCATCAGGCAATAATAGCCAGTGGCTTCACGTGTTAATGTTTGTGCAGGCGGTATTTCAACTGACTGGTTTTTTTCACAGGCGGCTAAAAAAAATATTAGGAGTAGGGGGCTGAATTTATACATGGATTGAGTTATAAGTTTTAAGTAGTAAGTTTTAAGTAAAGTATATAAGGTAGTATTACATGATATTGTAAAGGTTCAATACCACTGTCATCTCGACCGGAGGGAGAGATCTTGTACCACGGTGGATAAGGATCTCTCCCTCCGGTCGAGATGACAAAAAACAGAAAAATACTTCAGCAAAGGTTTCATATGATAACGCCTAAAGCTCACGACGTTGGAACACCCACAGTGTGGCTATTAATGGCATGATAACCCAGAGCAGTAAAACGGTCAGCAGTAGCGTACTGCTAATACCGGCACTACTGGCAACGCCGGCAATGCCAGCTGCCTGGCTTACGCCTTCAAACATGCTTAGATTAAGGATGCGGTAGCTATCTGTAGGGCTGAGCAGCATTAAGGTTGAAAATAACTGCTGACTGATTACCTGCTCTTTATCTATCACTAGTGCGCCAAACAGCAATAAACCGTATAACACCACAAGTACCAGCCATAAACCGATGGCTGCGCCTGCGGCTGTGGCTCTTTCTTTGACCAGTACACTAATAAGATAACCCAGGGCGATAAAAATTGACCCTAGCAGTAGCGAGCTGGCCATCATTGCTACATAAGCCTGCCAGCCTTCAATGCTGCCACCGCTTGCCAGCATTATCAGCATGGCTCCCCCATAACCGACAAAAATAGCGATAAACAGAATCAATACGTGGCCAAGGAATTTGCCGATAATGACCTGCCAGCGGGCGACCGGGTACGTTAATAACAGCATCATGGTGCCACGCTCGAATTCACCGACCAGGGCATCAAATGCTAACATCAGTGCAATTAATGGAATCAGATAAACACTTAAACTGGCCAGGCTGATAACGGTAATGTCCATAGCACTGGCTTTTACCGAGCCGGTGGGGGCAGAACCTAGTAATGACAAGGCTAATGCTAGCGTACCGAGCACAATAATTGCGGCCGCAATCCAGCGATTACGCAGGCCATCTTTGAGTTCTTTGAATGCCAGTATCGCAAGTGGTCTAATCCATGGCATTTTCATGATGGTGAACCTCCCTGCATGAAATGGCTATAAACTTCGTCAAGTTTTGGAGGTTTGATTTGCAAGTCATTCACCACTTCGCCAAGGTCAGAGATACGGCGGATCAGCGGCATTTTTTCACCGTTAACACAGCTTAGGCTCAGACTTTGATCGTTGAGTTTGCTGATATTAACATCGCTGCCCAGGCGCTCTGCCACTTGTGCTGCGCTACCAGGTGTCACATCTATATGTAAACGAATCGGAAGTGCTGCCAGTTTGTAGAGTTCATCCAGTGTGCCACAGGCAACCAGGACACCATTTTTCATAATGACAAAGCGATTGGCTCTGGCTTCGACTTCATTAAGTGCATGTGAAGAGATAATCGAGGTTGCGCCTTCTTTATGCAGGCCGTCAATTAATTCATAAAACTGATGGCGTAACAGTGGGTCGAGACCGGTGGTAGGTTCATCGAGAAATAGCAGTTGTGGGTCGCCCAGCATAGCTTGAGCCAGACCTAATCGTTGCCGCATGCCTTTAGAGTAGGTGCCAACACGGCGTTTTGCGGCAGAGCTGAGCCCGACAGTGTTCAGTAACGTTTTACAGTCACGTAAGGATGCGCCTTTGAGCTTTGCATAAAATGCCAGCACTTCGCTGCCCGTCATGGCTTCATAAAAGGCAACGCTTTCGGGTAGATAACCCAGTGTTTTATGTTGCGCGACTGCCGCAGTGAATGCAGGGTTGCCACCCAGTACTTCAATCTTACCCGAGGTGGGTCGTGTTAACCCCAGCATTAGTTTCATTAGCGTGGTTTTACCTGCGCCGTTATGACCAACCAGGACAATGCATTCGCCTGGCTGAATATTGAGACTGACATCGTTTACTACGGTTTCACTACCGTAACATTTGTTGACACTCTCTAACGAAATAACAGGGTTTGATCCGGTACTACGCTTATTGCTTGAATTCAGGCTCATTTAACAAATCTCTCTGCATACGAGCTACAAAACATTAACCACGAAATACACGAAAAAAGATTTTTTTGTTTAATTTTCGTGCCTTTCGTGTATTTCGTGGTTAAAAAAAGTTAGTAGCTGGTTTTCATGGCTAATCAGGTATGCTTATGCAACGATTAATGCATTGAGCCAGATCTACTTAAATTATTTTTTAGTAACGACATGGGTAGTAGTTGCATGGGTGGTTGCATTAACGGTGCGCTGTCTGTTACGCCACCCGGATGTATGCCGGGGAATTCACCCTGTGCCCATTTAAGCACCTGCACAGCAGGGCTGTTTAACAACAGTTTAGCAAGCGGGTGTCGCCATACGATCTGATCCACCAGGTCATTGGGTTGGTAAGCCTGGTCAGCAATACCGTTGCCGTCAATATCGAAGGCAATGTTATCACTCCAGAAGTTGCCTCGTCCATCTTTAGACCATTCAATATAACGTGTACCCACGTATTTTACCTGAGTGCGGTTATTGATAAAAGCATTGTTATAGATTTCATTGTTTTCTGAACCCGCTGTGAAATGAATGCCAATGTCACATTCTTCAAGTGAGTTATTACTAATCTGGTTAGAATTGGCGTTGTAGATAAACAGGCACTTTTCAGTGCCGCCAGTGACACGATTGTCTGTGATGATTGAATAATTGGCATAGTTAAAAAACAGGCCGCGTTCACTATCGCCCATCGAAAGGTTGCCAGTTGCTTTAATACGATCAGAAAACATTAAGGCGAAACCAACATGATTATTGATTGAGGTGTTATTACTGACTTCACTGTCATGAGTGTACATGTAATGAATGGCAAAACGTAAATCAGACAGGTGGTTGCCAGTAAAGATAGTGTTGCGACTAACGTTAACATAAATGCCGTCTCGTCCATAACGGATGACATTGTTTTTAATGATGGTGTCGGCTGTATTCCATATATAAACACCATTGCCTCGATCATTCATGCGATGAAACTGACTGCCGATAATTTCATTGTTGATGACCGTCACCGACTTTGCACCTTTTACGAAAATGCCAGTCAGGTTATGTTCAAAAAAATTGCCTTCAATACGTGTGCGGTCACCTTTGTCGGTGATAAAAATCCCGCTGTTTTCATCTTCCAGAACATTGCCTGAATTCTGGATAGTTAAATTTTTAATTACTACATCAGGTGCAGCTATGTTGATGACGTGTGATGTGCCTTCGCCATCAATGATGCTAGTGCTCCCCGTTATATTGGAACGGATATTGGAACGGTTAGAGCCGATGCCGATTAAAGTCAGGCTTTGGTGGATGCTCACAGAACCAGTATAAGTACCCGAAGCTAAAAGCAGGGTATCACCTGCTTGAGCTGAATTAATAGCCGACTGTAGTGTGCCATTGCCAGGGCTTACCGGCCACTGTTTCGCTATTGTGGGAAGTGATAAAAATAATAAACAAAATAATAACCCGCCTGCCAGCTTACCAGATAATCCGGGGCTGACAGACGGGTTATGTTTTTGTTGTTCTACTAACAAGTTACTTGTGTTTTATGAGCCTTAAGCAGGTTCGACTATCATACGACCGGCCATCTCCATGTGCAAGGCATGACAGAACCATTGGCAATAGAACCAGTGAACACCCGCACGATCAGCGGTAAAGGTGATTGATGAAGTTTGCTGTGGTCCAACTTCCATGACAACACCGTGATTTGTCATGGTAAAACCATGCGTCAGATCGTCAATTGAATCATTATTGGTAACAATAACGGTGACTTCATCACCCTGTTTGACGGTAAATTTTTCCATGCTGAAGCTAGGTGCAACGGACCACATATAAACACGTACCTTGTTGCCATCGCGTATAACTTTGCTATCGGTTTCCAGGTTGATGCCATCCTTCTTCGCCTGAGCACTGGTTTCAGCCCACATGCGGTCACCGCGAGTCCATGTTGAATCGGGATTGACGATGTCAGAGCGCACGATGATGATGTCATGTGGTTCAGCGTAACATGGTCCGTCATGTACCAACTTCATTTTATCACCAGAAATATCAATCAACTGTTCATTCTCCGGTTTTAACGGACCCACGTTAATGAATCTATCTTTGGAGAATTTGTTGAGCGAGACCAGCCACTTGCCATCTGCTTCTTTGGTTTCACCCATGGAAGTGTGATTATGCCCCGGTTGATAGTGGACATCGATCTTGTGAATAATCGGGTTCACTTTTTTACCACTGTAAGCATCGACCGCTTTTTGAATGTTCCATTTCACCGCCTGGCTATCCAGGAACAGGGTAGTGAACGCATTACCTTTGTTATCAAACGCGGTGTGCAGTGGTCCCAGTCCCAGCTCAGGTTCAGCAACAACACAGTCACGGGGTTTGATTTTGTCGTTGAACAGGTCAGGCAGTTTTCTCACATCAATAACGGTTACTGTGGGTGACAATTTACCGCTAAACATGACATGAATGCCATCGGGTGCAGTATTACAACCATGTGGACTATTCGGCACAGGAATATAACGGGTGTATTTAGAACCTTTACGACCATCAAGCACCTTCACACCATTCATTGTCTGGTAATCACCGGCTTTAACACCCGCTTCAATGGCTTTGATATCAAATACGACTGCCCAGTCACGCTCATTAGCAATCTTGCCTGCCAGGTTGGTGGCTTCTTCACTGTTGTAGCAGGTGGAGAAGGCATACAGTCCCTGGTAGTCTGCGTCACAGTTATCCAGGTTGCCGCTAACCATCACCTGCCATGAAATTTCCATGCTGTCACCGTCAATCGCGGTGAAAACTGAACGGTACTTTTCAGGCTCATCCAGCACACTGCCATCATTTGGAATTGGCACACGCGATTCACCGTTAGCAAAAACATAACCGGTACGTGGGTATTTTTGTGGGCGTAAACCATGAATGTTGTGCGCATTAGGGATATCGATCACCTTGTCACATTTCATAACATCACAACGTACACGGGCAACACGGGTGTTGGCTTTGTCGTTCATAAACAGGTAACGACCGTCATAGGTGCCATCAGTGAATGACATGTGAGGGTGGTGAAGGTCGCCATTTTGATAAACACCGCCACGACCCTCTGAATCCAGATACTCTTTGGTTTCCGGCATCATGCCATCACGTAAAATTTTACGGCTTTCATTGGTTGTGCCCCAGCCGGAAGCGCTACAAATATTGAACACGGGTACACGCATCAGCTCGCGCATTGAAGGCATGCCAAGAATCCGCAACTCACCCGCCTGACCACTACTCCAGAAACCGTAGTAATCATCCAGGTCACCAGGTTTGACTTCGTATTTGCTGTTTGATGCTGCAATCGCGGCTTTTGGTGTCATACCGGCAAAACCGACCAGACCTGTGGTACCAACAACACCGGCTAATGCGGTTAGTTTGACAGAACCCCCTAGCAGCTGTCGCCGGGTAAGGCCTGTTTTTTCAGTAGCGTCATTCTCTTTTTTCATTATATTCCCCTTGTAGTGTGTGCCTGTATTATGCAGGCAAATTAACCAACACTCAGCGTTGCCAGTGTATTGTTTGTTAAAATACTTTAAGTTGAAAAAGTAGGTAAATCACACAGGATTCAAATGTAAAACTGTGTCATATGACGCAGTTTGAGTGATATTGGATTTAATTCACTTGATAGAAGTCAAGTGAAAATTAACTTCTGATCATTTTTTCTTTAACTCAATGTTGATTGCCGATTCTTTTTTGCTGCTTGTTTTAGCAGCGGTTGTATTAGCTATGCTTGCATTCGCCATGTCTGCTTTAGAAACAGTCGCAGAGTGAACCGTATGGCGTTCGCGTTTCAGGCGTTTCTGTATCACCACCGGGCAGGCGTGGTCATCCATATAAACCACCTGACAGTGCAAACAGTACATGCATTCATTGACATTGATATTACCTTCAGGATGAATTGACTGAACCATACATTCGTTGGCGCAACGCTGGCAGGGACTGCCGCATTCTTTGTAACGTTTAAGCCAGGAAAACATGCGCATTTTGCCGGGAATCGCCAGCGCTGCACCCAGCGGGCATAAATAACGGCAGTAAAAGCGCTCGATAAAAAGTCCGGGTAATAATACCGTAAGTGCGAACAGCACGAACCACCATTCACGGGCAAATTTCAGAATAATAGCGGTTTTAAATGGTTCAACTTCGGCCAGTTTTTCTGCCCATTCCAGTGAGTACAGTGATACGCCGAACAGACCTAAGAAAAGTAAATATTTAACGGACCAGACGCGTTCGTGAATAAACCACGGCACCGTAATTTGTTTGACTTTAAAGACTTTTGCGATGCGGTTGATTAACTCCTGCAAAGCACCAAAGGGGCATAACCAGCCACAGTAAGGGCCGCGTCCCCAGAATAACAGAGCGGCAGCGACTGAACCCCAGAGAATGAATATCAGCGGTTCCATGAGGAAATAACCCCAGTCAAAACCACTGACCAGTGCACTAAACATGGCTAAAATATTAACCACCGATAACTGTGCGTTAAAATACCAGCCGATGACAAACAGGGTAAAAACAAGGTAGGCGATGCGAACCTTATCAGTCAGTGATCGGCGTTTAACCAGCCAGTCCTGGAAGAAGAAAATAAGGGTTAGTGCGACCAGTCCAAGCCCCAGCACGATGATTTCTGCAAACTTGAGCCGCCACATTTTTACCCAGAATGGTTCAGCAATGTCAGCAACGGCTTGAGGGTCAGGTTCCGTAAAAATCAGGTATTTTTGCGGTGGTTTGTAATCAAGGTTAAACGTCAAAAATAGTTTTTCTGTGGGACCCACATCGCGGCCTACCAGCAACTCCAGATGCCATGGTTCTGCGGCATTAAAGTTAATATCGGCAGGTGTCCGAAACAGGTCCACTTCCTTTAGTTCAGGCGCACCTGCAGCGGCAACTTTGCGCAGGCGTTTGTGATGGTAGTCGTGAAAACGGATAGAGCTATCACCCTGGATAATCTGAAAACGGTCAAAAATACCACCACGTACATAGCCCGAACCTTTAAAAGAAAAACGACCATCGCCAGCGAGTAGAATAGCCACTTCACCAGGTTTAAGCTTTTTCATTAAGTTTTTATATTCATGTTTACCCAGCAGGCTGCGACCGATGCTGGGTATCGATACCACAGCGGCGTAAAGTTCAGTGAAAACCTCATCTGCTTTACCTTCTTCAGGATAATAACCGGCACGAAAATCAGGCATCTGGTCATAGGCCGCATTTATCTGGCTCAGTGTTATTTTCAGGCGGCGCACGGAACCTTCTTTTATCATGGCATCCCAGTCTTCAATATTATTGATATCAGGGTTCACACTGGCAACGGGGCCAGTTTCTTGTCGTTCAGGCTTAAGCCCGGCAAGACCATAGTGACGGGCAACCTTAATCGCACTGCGTAAGATGTTATCATCCATTACCATCACGGTAACAGTAGCACCGGTGACGATATCAACTTTATGATCCAGTTCACCCGCTACCAGCTTACCCACGTCCATGCCTTCATAATCAACCAGCATGGCAGTAATGCGTTCTTCGGAAATGCCGATCAGTACGATGGGTTCGCTGTGTTCAACCAGCAAAACTTTCTGGATGATGCCGCTGCTATCCATGGCTACCAACTGGTGCAGTGGTTTGCCTGAATAACCTGTGGTATTGACATAATCAGAAGTCAGGAAAACATAACCGATTTGTTCGCCCTGTTTAAAAACAGGCGCTACCAGTGGGTCACCAGTGGGGCTAGCAATTTTGTCTGCACCCGGATAAATATCCTGCACACTAATGACATCTAAAAAACGAGGCAATTCCGAGCTAGCATGTGCAACGTTAATGGAGAGCCACAGGGTAAGTAACAGTGATAAAAACAGTTGGACAGTTCTACTATAAGTCATACTTTGTTGATCCGCTGAATTTGTATAATTTGTATAATGCGCACTGGGATAATTTGAAGAAGTGCGTCATATGACGTATTTTGAGTGTTATTGACTTTAATTCATTTGATAGAGGTCAAGTTGAAATTAAGGAAATACTTAAATAATAGACCTTAGTTAAGAAAGCACTAATCAAATGTAATATATCAATTTATCATGTCTATTTATTATGCGAGAAAGCAGTGAATGAACTATCAACCAATGTAAAAACCCCCGGTGATCTGATGTCCATCGCATTGCAGGCAGAGCGCGAAGCGATTCGACGTTACTCTCTGTTGGCAGTAAAAATGCGTGAAGGTGATAACCAGTCAGCCGCCGAATTATTTGAGCGTATGGTGGCTGAAGAGCAGGAGCATGAGTCATTACTGTTAGCGTGGATGACACATGAGGGTGTTAAGGAGAACCCTGATATCGGTGCCATCAGTTGGCATGATCCAAACATTTCGACAACCTATAACGATGAAGCACGCGACCCTTACCAAAGCTCGCCTTATAGGGCATTGGCATTTGCGGTGCATAACGAGGAAATTGCGTTTCGTTTTTATACACATGTGGCGGCAAACTCAGAGAATAAGAATGTACGTAAGTATGCCGAAGTGCTGGCGCGAGAGGAGTTAGGTCATGCGGCATTGCTCCGAGCCGAACGCCGACGTGCTTATCATGCCGAACGAGAAGCCAACAAGGTTGCGCCCAGGCTCGATCCTAAAGCGGTGTTTAACGAAGCAGACCTGTTAGTGGTGGCTATTCATATTGACCATTTTCTGGTGGATGAGATGACTAAAATTGCCGAACATTTTCCTGAAATAAATGCACCTGTTAGAGATATCCAGTTGCAAATCAAGACCAATGAAAATGCGCTACATGAAAAAGCCATAAATAAAAAACAATCGCCAGGTGAAAGCATCAGCAGAAATCTTGCTCAAGTGAAATCATACAATGATTACATGGGAGAAAATGTCGATTCTCAGAAGTTGAGAATACAACGGTTGTGTGCTTGTTGTGATCGCAGTTTTGCTTTCTACGATGCTGTTGTTGGCAGCACTGCTGATGAAGCAGTGATGCTTGCTGCGCAAAAACTAAGCTCGTTGGCACTTGATCGCATTGGGGTTTTGAAACAGGCTATGGGTAAAGAGTGTGGCTGTGATGATTAAAGATTTGGATTGACTGAGTAAAATCGGTCATTAGCGGGCGTTGAAAATCAAAAGCTTTTAGTCCGCGAAACACGCAAAAGACGCAAAAAAAGAGCAAAAAAGATATTTCTTTTTTTCCAGATAGTAGGGTGGATAAGCAAAGCGCATCCACCATTGCTTGCGGTTGTAAATGGTGGATGCGCTTTGCTTATCCACCCTACGATACTATTATTGTTTTTGCTGTTTTTGCTGTTTTTGCTGTTTTTGCTGTTTTTGCTGTTTTTGCGTGTTTCACGGACTAATGTTTTAAAAGTTTTTAACTGTCCGCAATGTGTCGTTTTTACTCGGTCGCATTTTTTACCTTAATGCACGTTGCTGGGTAATTTAGGTAACTAATGACTGGTTCCTTCTACATAACGTGTCTTATTATATACATTGTATTTTCCGGAAGGTTTGTTCATTGGCAGGCGCTTTATTTCTTCCAATGTTGCTGCATTGTATACAATGACTGCGCCATCAGGATCCCATATGCTGAGCAGGGCGTATTTTCCATCACGGGTAAATTCGACGTGGGCAGCGGTTTTTCCGGGGGCAGGGCGCAGGGTTTTAACGATTTCAAGTGTGCGTTTATCGATGACGTGTACAGCGTCTTTGTTGGGGCCGAAAAACACGTCAACCCAGGCGTAAGGGGTGTCTTTGTGGCTGCGCATGAAAAATCCCGGCCCCAGGGTTTTAATTTGTTTGATGGGCTTCCATGTTTCCATTTCAATGACGCTGACATTGCCTTTTTTGAGATTAGGGGTTGCCAGTACGGTGCGACCTTTGTATTCGAAAGTAATGCCAGAGCTAAGATGAGGCATACCCGGTAGTGCCAGGTTGGGTACAATCACTCTGCCTACGTCCATATCAACCACCTGTCCTTTGCCTTCGCGTGAGGTGCCGATAACCGTAACATAGTCCTGATCGAAAAAGAAATCATCCAGATAATCGTTAACCGTGATACGCCGAATCGGGAACGGTTCGACTTCAAGGTTTTCGCCTGATTCAGGATTACGGTCATGTACCCAACGACCAAAACCAACAGGTGGTTCGTCTTCATAAGAAATCTCCCACAGCTCGGGTATATCTTTGAATGCGGCGATAAAACTATTGCGCGGCGGAGCGGTATAAACGGCACTGACACGGGATGTTTTGCCTGTGCTGTCCTTAGCTTCAAAGATTTTAATCAGGCTTAAATCTTTTGCATCTAACAATACCAGAGTATGCGGCAGGTAATTGGCAATCATGACATAACGACCATCGGCAGAGACTGCCTGATTGCGGGTATTGATGCCGGCACGGATTTCAGCCACCAGTTTTAAATTGTAGATGTCGTACTTGCTGATCCAGCCATCGCGTGAGGCAAAATAAACAAAACGCCCATCGGGTGAATATTTGGGACCACCGTGCAATGCAAAACGTGATGGAAAGCGGTGGATGGGTTCAAATTTGTCACCATCAAGCAGGGTGACGTGGTGATCACCCAGCTCGACTACGAGGAACATGTTGAGCAGATCATCAACTTCAAAAACCGGTTTATTGGGTAAATCTTCTTCTTTGTTATGGATGATCTGGCTGGCTATGATCTCAGCCATGCCCCAGATTGGGATTTCTGGTAATGGTGTATAAATTAAGTCCACCAGTGACTGAATTTGTTGGTGATTGAGTTTTTCTTTAAAACCCGGCATCTGTGTTGCCACACGACCATTTTTAATCACTTCAATAGCCGCTTTTTTGCGTAGACGTTTCAGGTTTTCTGGTAATAGTGCAGGCCCCATGCCTCCGAGGCGATATGCGTTGTGACAGGCGGCACAGTGATCCTGATAGAGTTTATTCGTGTTGTCGCTAGCGGTGCTGCTTGCATGAGAGGGTTTTGGAAATAAAAGGAATACCAGTGCAACGATGGCAGCAATCAGAGTAACTTTAAACAGGATGATTTTGGTTATTGTGGAACGTTTCATTTTATGTGACTACTCAGCGTAATTTAGGAAAAGGATGCAGGTTATTGATTTTTGTAGGGGTTTAGTCTGTTAGGGGTTTAGTCTTTTAGGGGTTTAGTCTTTTAGGGGAGCTCCAACTTTTTTTGTGTAGCTAAATGTTTAAATAGCTACGGACTCTTCACTTGTACCCCTAAACAGCTACAGACTATTTACCTAATACGCTGAGTAGTTACGTGTTATTCAGTTACATGGACAATGCCTGTCATTTCAGGATGTGGCCCACAGCGGTAGGGGAAAGAGCCGGTTTGTTTAAACTCGCGCTCATAAAATTCATCTGGGAAAAAATAATCGGATTCTTCCTCGCCCAGTGCTTCGAACCAGACGCTATGAAATTGACGTTTTTCACGGTTTTCCCAGCGTACAGTCTGCCCACGCTTGATGCTGATTTCCTGGGGGGTAAATTTGTATTTTTTGATGATAACCAGTGGTTCGTCTTTGCCACCAGCAAATGCCGTAGCGTTGAAAGCAACAAGTGTTAATGCAAGTAATAGTGTTAGCCATTTCATGGTTTTTCCCTCATAGTCGCCATAAATATACAGTATACAAAAAAGGCCGCAAGGTAGTTAGC
>CAYQXD010000067.1:0-16096 GCA_964421315.1 uncultured Thiotrichaceae bacterium
TATTTTTATGAAGAATACGAATTATAATTATTTTGCTTTTTTCACCTTCACGATAAAAAATAATATGGCTACTTTGGGGAAGCTTTCTGTAACCCTCTTTAATAAATTCGCATTGCTTACCAACGGATGGAGTTTCAGATAATAAATGAAATACATCATCAAATTGTTTAATATACAAAAAACGCTGGTTTCGTCCCCAGCGTTTCTCAGTAAATCTAGCAATTTTTCTCAGGTCTTCTTTTGCTTCCCTGGTTAGCTCAAATGCCTTCATTTATTATTTTCGCTATCAAGTTCAGCCATAAAATCATCATAGTTATAATCTGCAACACCGCTCAACTCGCCTTCATTAAGCATTTGTCTCAGGGTTTCAAGCTTTGTTTCTGTGTTTTCAAGCAATCTAAGTGCAGCTCTAATTACTTCGCTTGCAGAGCCAAAACGACCACTTTTAACCTGCCCGGATATAAAACAATCAAAATGATCGCCTAATGTAATACTTGTGTTTTTAGCCATAACGTACCTCACATATACCAATATATACCTAATTGTGGTATAAAACGCATAAATAAGCAAATTCATGTGGACGGCAAAAAGTGTCGTTCGCTCCACACAATGCTTTTCACCACCGATGATTTGCGGCGTTCAGGCTATAGAAAAACCTAAACAAGGCTAAAATAAAGCACCCGAATCAACGGGGTCAGAGTAATAGATTTTATATCATTGATGTTATTCTCATTTAAATTTCTAACCAATAACTCTGACCCCATTGATTCCATTGATTGCTGACTCCTTTTCGGACCCCTTTTCGCTCTTTTCGCTTTTAAATGCACTACTCTTCTACCCAATTTTCAATATTAAGATTTGGAATCCGATAAAACTCACGAACATTATTTGTAACTAATACAGCATTAATACTTCGAGCATGTGCAGCTGTTAATAGATCATTATTTCCAATTAGTGCACCTTCTTTTTTTAATTGCGCTCTAATAAAACCATAGTGCTTGCCAGCATTTTCATCTAAAGGGTTTATTAATAATCTTTGTGTAAAAGTTTCAAGCTGTCTCCATCGCTCTTCTTTTAAATTGTCACTTCCATTTTCAATACCGAAACATAGCTCTCCATATGTAATCGATGAAATACAAATATCTTTAATTGTTTTAAATTTGTGTCGTAATTTATCAGAGTGGTTTTTTAAAACATAAATACAAATATTGGTATCAAGCATATACATTAATCAAAATCCCTTTCCTGCGGTTGTTCGTCGAGTCTGTCTTGTAAAAAGTCATTGCCAAAAACAGGTTTAGAGTCAAAGAACTCATCCCAGGTCGGTTTTTTCGCTGAAATAATGATGTTATCCCCTTGCTTTGTAATGTAAACCTCGTCAGTATCAAAGCGGTATTCTTTAGGCAAACGGACAGCCTGGCTACGTCCATTCATAAATATCTTGGCTGTTTGTGCGCTCATAATGGTACCTCGCTGTATTGGTATATATTTAATAGTATATACCGTTAGCAAAAAATAGCAACAAGCTTTAGAATCAATGGAATCAATGGAATCAATGGGGGTGCGAATCAATGATTTTTTATATTATCGATGTTATTCGTGTTTGAAATTTTTTCAGAGGAATGAAGCATGAGTAAAAAAGGAAATCATTAACCCTGATAATCATAAGCCAGTTTACCGCTACCTGTGGGAAAAATAACCTCTCTCAGGTAGCGGTAAACTGGCTTATGATTATCAGGTAGCTTGCTTCACAATACTTTTTTATTCTGGCCTAAGCTATTGATACATATGTGCGGATCAAGCTTTTACGTTTTGTTTAGGGTTTCAAGCCAACCCCAAGCCGCAACAAGCGCAAACAAAAATAATAAAGCACGATGATAAACGCGATGATGATAATGAATGCATTAGTTAAATCAATATCACTCACTCCCAGTAAGCCATAGCGAAATGCATTAATCATATACAGAATCGGGTTGACTAACGATACGTTTTGCCAGAACTCCGGTAGCATTTTGATGGAATAAAATATACCGCCAAGATAGGTTAGCGGGGTTAATACAAAGGTGGGGATAATGGTTATGTCGTCGAAGCTTCTGGCGTAAGCTGCATTAATAAAACCAGCTAGTGAAAATAAGATGGAGGTTAAAATAAATACTGCAATGGTTACGCTGTAGCTGTGTATCTGAAAATCAGAAAAAAGCATGGAGACCAGAGTAACGGTAATGCCGACTATGATGCCTCTTGCCAGGCCACCGGAAACAAAACCCATTAATATAATGGTGTTTGGTAAGGGTGATACCAGCATTTCTTCAACACTGTGGTGAAATTT
Source organism: uncultured Thiotrichaceae bacterium (assembly GCA_964421315.1). GTDB lineage: Bacteria > Pseudomonadota > Gammaproteobacteria > SZUA-229 > SZUA-229. The sequence goes on from CAYQXD010000067.1 coordinate 2,330, forward strand.
GGCGCTGAAAAAAGAGGATACAACATTGGCATAGGCGTTGGTAATGACCGACATTAAAATCAGACCGGGCACAATATAATCCATGTATCTGTAGCCGTCGATGTCATTAATTTGTGAGCCAATAAGCTGGCCAAAAATAATAAAGTAAAGGCCAACGGATATGGCAGGTGGCAATATTGTTTGTATCCAGATGCGAATAAAGCGTAAATATTCTTTTACGATAATGGTTTTTAAGGCAACAACTTGTTGGGTGAGTGTCATTTATCTGATTTCTCCTGTACTGTTTTCTCCAGGATTGTTTATGCCTTGTTTCTTTTTGTCGTTAAGCATACCTATAAATAACTGTTCAAGACGATTGGTTTTGGTTTTCATGCTGACAACTTTTATGCCGCAGTTTTTAAGTAAGTCAAACAGGTCGGTAATACTGTTGCTTTTACTGATTAGGTTGTCGCTGGTGGGGGAGTCGGTGTGAATGTCTGCCTCCAGCGTCGTATTATCAAGCATTCTTACCGGATAGTTGCCGCAGTCCGGGATGGCTTCAACAGGCTCAGCAAGATACAGAATAAATGTTTCGACATGTAAACGATCCAGTAATGAGCGCATTTGGGTTTGCTCAATGGTGATGCCGTCATTAATAATGGCAATGTTATTACACAGGCTTTCGGCTTCTTCCAGGTAGTGCGTGGTTAGAATAATAGTGGTGCCTTTGGCATTCTGTTCCTTTAAAAACTGCCACATGGAATGGCGGATTTCAATATCGACACCGGCTGTTGGTTCATCCAGTATTAGCAGTTTTGGGCGGTGCATTAGTGCCCGGGCAATCATCAGGCGACGTTTCATGCCACCTGAGAGTTCTTTTGCCATGTCGTAACGTTTGTCCCAAAGCTCAAGTTGCCGGAGATGTTTTTCAGCACGCTGCTTTGCATCGATACGGTTAATGCCGTAATACCCCGCCTGATTAATCAGGATTTCACCAACGGGTTCAAAAATATTAAAATTGAATTCCTGTGGTACCAGGCCAATATGCATGCGTACATTGGTGGAATTTGTGTCCTGATTCTGGCCAAAAACTTCTACCAGTCCTGATGTTTTGTTTACTAGCGATGAGATAATGCCGATAACGGTCGATTTGCCGGCACCGTTGGGGCCAAGTAAAGCAAAAAAATCACCTTCCTTTACTGAAAGATCGACACCTTTAAGCGCATTTACGCCATTTTTGTAGGTTTTTTTTAGATTTTTAATGTTTAGTGCGTACAATTTGATGTGCTTAATTGTTATTATTAATAAAATAATATATGTTGTTTTTTAGTGTAAGGCAATGTTACAGTGTTTGTATTAGTAATACGACCGTCTAAGTAGGGTGGATAAGTGAAACGCATCCACCTTTTGTTGGCATTTTGGTGGATGCGCTATGCTTATCCACCCTGCGATTTACGGTTTTATGGGCAATATTCATGGGTACTAAAGGTGACGGAAACCGTCAACGAATTATTGATGCAGCGGATAAGCTGTTTTATAGAGGTGGTTACAATCAAACCTCATTTCAGGATATCTCCGATGCAACCGGCATTCCACGCGGTAATTTTTATTATTATTTTAAAACCAAGGATGAAATTTTAGATGCTGTGGTTAATTCGCGAGTTGAAGAATTAACGACTATGTTACATTGTTATGAAACTCAAACGCAGGATGCCAGGGAACGTTTGATACTGTTTAGTAATATGCTGGAAAAAAATTGCGATGATGTAATTAAATTAGGTTGTCCAATTGGTACTTTAAGCTCTGAGCTGGCAAAAGATGATCCGGCTTTACAAGAAAAATCCAGACAGGTTTTTGTTTTATTGCGTGACTGGATTAAGCGGCAGTTTGAGGCTTTAGGCTTAAGTCATGCAGATGATCTTTCCATGGATTTATTGGCTAAATTACAGGGCGCAGCGGTTATGGCCAGTGTGTTTAAAGATGCGGGATATATTAAGCGCAGTCATCAACAGATAAAAGGCTGGATTAACAAAAAAATATTAAATTGATATTGTTAGGAATTTGAGATGGACATGTCTATTCAACAAGCGTATTTATCTGCTTTTAAAGGCGGCTTTACATCAACCATGCGCTGGCATGATCTTGCTGCTTTTTGGGCTGTATTAAAAGCTCAGGCAGATGACCAGTGGTATATCTATCCGGTTGGTGAGGTACCTCCAGAATCAGCAGTAACTAAGGCATATTTATTGAATTTTATCGATAAAATAGATGAGCTGTTACATAAAGAACATGACGAAGATTACTGTGGTATTGTTTATGTAGATAATCTGGAAGCGCCTGAATTTATCAAAATTTTTGACCCGAATAATCTTGGTGTTAGTTGTGGATTTAGTGATAACCCACCGTTGCCCGGCTGGATTTTGTCCCGACTTCAGCTCATTGAACTCGAAACGGCACTCAATCCACCAAAAAACCGTCAACGCTGGTGGCAGCAGTTTTTTGCATGATTGCTCTGATTTTTTTTGAAATCTCATAGAGTTCGCTTTCTATCTCTCGCTGAAAGCATTATCAAAACCGCGTGATATCGGTCTTAGTAAATAATCCAACACAGATTTAGCGCCGGTTTCAATATTTGCCTGCACGGTCATACCGGGGATAATCTTCATGATCTCAGGATTGTCGCCTACCCAGGTTTGATTCAGGCTTATTTCTGCCCGGTAATAAGGGTTGTTTTTCTCATCGAGATAGGTTGTTGCTGAAATCTGTTTTACCGTGCCGTCAATACTGCCAAAGCGCGAAGAGTCGTAACTATCTATTTTTACCTCTGTTCTTTGACCAATATGAACGTGACCAACATCTTTTGGCAAAATACGTGCCTCTACAATCAGCTCATCATCAATGGGTACGATACGAAGAATAATTTTACCGGGTTCGGCAACTGCATTGATGCTATTTATAGAAAGTGCTTGCACAATACCGCTGACAGTTGCAACAACATTTAGGCGTTTTGCTCTGTCATTTAAGCGAATTAAGGTTTGTTCCACTTCGGCAAGTTCATCGATAATCTGACCAGCCTCTAATTGAACCTCTTTAATAAATTGAAACTCGGCATCCTTGCGACGTTGCCTGGCTTCGGTCAGTGTGATTTCGGCGACAGTGTAGCTGTCTATGAACTGACGGTATTCACGTAAATTTTCTGTTAGTTGTATTTGCGTAGTTAGTAGTTCATCGCGTGCAACTACACCGGTTGTATTTAACTGTTTACGAATTTCGACCTGTTCTTCAAGCAGTTTTACCTCTTTTTGCATAATGCCTGACTGGTTAAGCGCACGTTGTTTTTCAGATTTCTTTTGCTCTATCTGTTGATCAATGACCGCAATTTTCTGTCGCTGACTATTGAGTTGGGCATGATAAATAGTGTGCTGTTGTTTAGCCTGGCGAGGATAATCTAAGCCGGTTTTTCCAAACTCAGGTTGTCGGTTTTCAATTAAGGCATACAAACGTTCCTGTTGTAATAAAAGAGAAGCATATCGTACCGACATTTGCTCAAGGTCGGACATGGTCGCCGGTGGCGAAAAACGTAGTAAGGTATCACCTGCCTCGACATGGTCACCATTTCGCACGAGTATTTCGCTGACTATGCCACCTTCCAGATGCTGTACATTATGAATAAGATCTGCCGGTATCACTTCACCACGGGTAGTGGCAACTTCTTTTATTTGGGTAAAGTATGCCCAGGTTATTAGTGAAACTAAAAGAATGCCGCTAAACATAATTGCAATATTAATAATTTTAACCGGTGTTGTTTCTTCTAGCTGAATTGCCTGATTTAAGTAATGCGCTCTTGCGCGCGGTAGTCCGGCAGTGGTGTTTGCGGCAAATACGATATTATTTTCCTTCATGATATTTTCTCCAGCATCATGTCAATAATGGTGTTGGCATCACCAGCAAATTGCACCGTGCCGTGTTCCATTAAAATGGCTTTATCGGCAATTCGTATATGGGAAGGGCGATGACTTACCATAATAATGGTATGTTTACCCTTGAGTTTTTTAAGTTGTTTAATCAGACGCTGGTCACTTTCATCATCCAGTGAAGCGCCGGGTTCATCAAGTAATAATATCTGAGCCGGGTTAACAAAAGCGCGTGCCATGGAAAGGGCGCGCATAAAACCCGGCGGCATGTGGTCATCGGTATTGTCGCCAATACGCGTGTTAAAACCGTCTGGCAGGGCAAGGATGTCATCAAGTATGCCAGCTTCATCAGCGGCTCGGTGTAGATCTTCATCGGTTGCCAGTATGTTATTTAAGCGCATGTTTTGTGCGATTGTGCCATGAAACATGTGTGTGACCTGAGGCACATAGGAAATGGCACGGCGCAAGTCCATAGCGTTAAGCTGGCGAATATCAAGGTCATCTATTGAAAATGAACCGGCCTGTGGTCGGTACATGCCGGCGATTAATTTAATCAGGGTGGATTTTCCAGCACCAGTGCTGCCACAAATGGCAAGCATTTCGCCAGGTTTTACGTCAAAGCTGACACCAAGTAGCGCCGGGTCTTCTTCCGGGCCATAGCGAAAGCTGACACGGTCAACCTTTATGTTACCTTCTAGCTGTGACAGCAGCAGGCTGGATTGGCCTGAGTGTTGTTCAACCTTGAGACGCATTAGCTGATTAATCTGGCTGATCGATTTACTTAGTTGTTGAAATTTGAAAAAGGATAAAAAGGCACCCTGCAAGGGTGATAGTACACGCCATACCAGTGCCATGGTTGCAATCAATGCGCCGATGGTCATGCTGCCATTAATCACCATGAGAGTACCAAAACCAACGGTGGCAGCACCGGCCAGGGTCATGAGTGATTGCGATACGGTATTTAATACGTTGCTGGCAACAAAGGTGTCATAACTTGCCATGACGGAGTCACCGGAAGTTTCGCGGAAACGTTCCCACCAGACCGATTCGCCACCAATGGCTTTGATTTCTGTGCGACCGTCCATACTTTGCATTAACATACGTTCTTTGTTTGTTTTGGCAACACCGGAGCGCATTACCTGGCTGCTGGTGTGTGGTAACCAGAACAAACCAAAAACAATATAAGCAAATATGACAGCAACAGGGATGACGGCTAACCAGCCGGCAAGAATTGCGATGACACTGATAAACAAAATAGCAAAAGGTATTTCCAGTGTCATTGCTGCATTGGGTCCGGTGAAAAAATCTCGAACCGAATCAAACTGTTTTAAACGTGATAGCTGTGCGGCAACGGTAGAGCGTTCGGTGAATACCGGCGGTAGAAAAAGCAATTGCCTGAAGGTTTCGGTGCCGATTAAATAATCAATTCGACCGGCAACAGTGCTCAGCAATTGCGCACGTAAGTAACGAAAAATCAAATCAGCAATAAGAAGAACAACGACAGCACTAATTATATAGGGCAGTGTTTCGATTGATTTTGCGCCAATCACTTTGTCATAAATTACCATGATAAACAAAGGTACGGTTAAGGCGACAAAGTTAATCACAAAAGTCATGGCTAACAGGTGGATGATAAGGTGTTTGAAGCGTTGCAGTAAACGATAAAACCAGGTGTCACCAGAATCGTCTACGGTTATACCGTGACTTGGGTGGGTGTCAGTAAAAACGTAGGCAGTACCTTTGCTGTTGGCAAGCTTGCTATCGGCTTTTATCGACTCATATTTTTCTGTATGAGCATTAAAGGTAATGATATTGTTGTTTATTTTATTGAGTAATACTGTCACCTCACCTGTTTCAGAAACAAACAGACAAGGATATAACTCGACTTTAATTGATTTTATTTGTGTTTGTTTTGGGGCGCTGTTATAACCTAAGGTAACCAGTATGTTGCGCAGATCGACAAGTTCCAGATGTTCGGAAAAATGCGGCAATGCTTCAAGTAATTCACGGGCATAATTATGCCAGCCAAGTTCTTTTAATAAAGGAATAATGCATGCGGCATAGGGTGAGTTATCGTGAAAATCATCCAGTGTATCATTACGCAGTGCTTCGGCAAGACGTTCGGAAAAAGGCAGGTTCGATTCTCTATCAGTCGTTGTTTGTGCTGAGGGGGAGGTTATCTGAGTAATGTTCATTGCTTGACCTATGATGTACCATATACTGCTCTGGCAGTGTGGGCAGTGCGAATGCCTGTTGGCTCTGCTGTGCTTTTATTTTGTATGTTTTTTGTTTCTTTTATTGTTGTTTTATTTGTCGCTTCATTAGTAATTTCAATAAGCTTTTTATCGCGCAAAATAAAATGACGATGACAGAGTTTCAAAAATGATGGTCGATGAGAAACAATGACCAGGGTTTTATCTTTTTTAAATTGTTCAATCACTTTATATAATTTGGCATCATTCTTAATATCAAAATTTGCGTTGGCATCATCAAACAGCATAATTTTTGGATGCCCGATCAGTGAGCGAACCATGATGATTTTTTGTCGTACACCTTCGGATAATGTGTCTACGGCAGCACCACCAACCTGCGTGTCCAGACCGGATGGTAAACGTGTAATGATTTCATCCAGACCGAGAATTTTAGAAAGCTCTATTGCCTGTTCAATGGCTTTGCCCTCACGATAAAGGGTCATATTTTCAAGAATAGTGCCTTCAAATAATAATCCGTGTTGTGGCACGATACCAATTTGTTCGCGCAAATATTCAAAATCGTATTCATGAATATTTGTATCATCAATGCATATTTCACCTTTATCAGGTTCTAAAAAACCAGATAAAAGCGCAATCATGGTTGATTTCCCTGCACCGTTATTACCGGTTATAGATATGCTGTCACCGGCATTAATAGTTAATGAAATATTTTCCAGCAGATAGCTGGCCTGGGTCGGGTACTTAAAGGAGATGTCTTTTAATTCTATTTTCCCTTTAATACCTTTTTCAGATTTAACATTGCCGGATTTTTCTTCGGCCATAGAATACAGTTCTCTAACCTTATTGCGCGCCAGTCGCACTGCCTGGAATTGGGTCCAGATATTCATTGCATTAAGCCCAGGCTGTAGCACTCTGCTGGTAAGCATAGTGCCTGCGGCAAGCGCACCAATGGTAAGGTTTCCATCGATAACAAAAATACTGCCGATGCTGGCAAAGCCCACCACGGCAACTTGTGAGATGGTTGCGCCTATACCCTGTACCACACTGTTTATTTTTGATAACTCACTAACGCTTATCGCGGATTGTTTCTGTAATCGTTCATAGCGACGTAACATTAATGATTCCATTGCCATGGATTTTATGGTGTGTATACCTGTTAAGGTTTCAAAGATAAAATTTTGCCGACGATCCTCCATGAGAGAGCGTTTTTTTAATGCATTGTGCAGTTTATTGCCAACTTGTGACGACACGATAAAGAATATGACAAGTAAAACCAGAGGGATAAAGATAAGTGGGCCGGCGATCACCCATATAAGTGCAAGAAAAATTAATACAAAGGGTAAATCAATGGCCAGAAGAATCGACTGGCTGGAATAGAATTCCTGAATCTTTTCCAGGGCATGCATTTTGTCGAGGTAGTAACTGGTGGGTTTGCTGCTGTAGGCAGTGGATTCGGCATCAAGAATATGGTTCATTGCGTGCAGGCTTTCACGGTGGTCAAAACGTGCACCTTCCCAGCTCAAAAGCATCGAGCGGAATATTTTTAGAATGCTGTCAATAATAATAATGGCTATCAACCCTGCCATTAAAAGGGCAAAAGATTGTAGTGCCTGATTTGGAATGATGCGGTCATATACCTGCAATATAACCAGCGGTAGGCCGAGGGCAAGGATATTTATCAATAAAGAAGAAACTAGTACGGAGGGCTTGCGCCATGTAGCCGGTGTTTGTAATTGACCTTTTTTAAGTTTTTTTCTCATTAAATATCTGCATTACTTCAAGTAATAGTGCTAATTTTTTAGCTGATACCCTGTGTTATCGGCGCTTTATGTGATTTCTTGAATGTAGTGGTTGGAGCAGTTTAAGGTTAATACTGGCATTCATCATATTTTGTTGTATAAGTACTAAAGTTATTATAGGTTAAAGTTATTATATTTTTACTATAAGGCCTAAAGATTTATTGAACGCGGTCGATACTGAGGTAAGCGAGATTGTGCCTGCTCCTGACGGGTTCTATTTGAGGATATAAATAATGGTTGATAAAGCGACACCGGAATCTACTGATTCTATTGCACAAAAATCATCTGAAGAGATGTTTTTACGTGGTTCTGAGCAGGACGAAGCGTTGCGTAAAAAAAGCGAAGAGGAGGCGCTAAAACTGGATGATGCTCAGGAAGAAGTAACCTTGCAGAATATCCAACGTGGCAGTGAGCAACGTGAGCATCCTAATACCGGTATTGAGCAAACAGGTGCTGGTGCAGACCATAATGAATCCTTTGAGATCAAATCTGACGCAAAAGAATATTCTGCTGAGTCAGCAGGCGGTGTGACGAGCCAAAGCAATGATAATAGCACTGACCTGAATGCTGGTTTTGTAGAGCCTGGCAGTATCGACAGGCAAGCAACTAGTCTGGAAAAAAGCAGTCAGGATACAAAACGTGTTTTATTTAATCAGGAATATGAAAGTGGGCAACAAGAGCCGGTCCAATTCTTATTTAATAATGGCGAGGGTGATTTACCTGTTGCCGAGAATAATGAGCCGGTTGTGGGCGAGCCTGTTATTGAGACAAGCAGTATTGATATTGTAGATGTCCCGGTTAATAGTGCTCCTGATGCAGGTGAGGATGTTGCAGTAAATGTAAATGAAGGTATGCCGGTTATAAGTGGGCAGTTATTGGCAACGGATGCAGATCCGGGTGCAAGTCTGTCTTACCAACTGGTCGAGGGTGTTAATATCCCTGATGGATTTACCCTTTCAGATGATGGCAATTGGCAATTTGATGCGCAGAACTCGGCTTATGATCATCTTAACTCGGGTGATTCGAAGGTTCTTACTGTATCTGTTGTTGTTACCGATGAGCATGGCGCGAGTGACTCTACACAAATTCAGATTACAGTAACAGGTACAAATGATGCGCCAGTTGCAGGTGTAAATGTAACCGCCTCGGTTGATGAAGGTGCAACAGCTATTACCGGACAATTGACTTCTACAGACCTGGATGATGGCGCGACTGCTATCTTTACAGTCACTGAAGGCACCACCGTGCCTGATGGATTTGTATTAAATGCTGATGGTTCATATTCATTTGATCCAGCGGATAGTGCATATGACCATTTGAATGTTGGCGATTCAATGGTTTTAACAATTCCCGTAACAGTAACGGATGACAACGGTGCAACCGATACATCCCAAATACAAATTACCGTACAGGGCACAAACGATGCGCCTGTTGCAGGAGCGTCTGTTACCGCTAATGTTGATGAAGGTTCAGCGTTAATAAGTGGACAGTTAACTTCAGCTGATTTAGATGACAGTTCAACGGCAAGCTTTACCGTAAGCGAAGGCTCAACCGCCCCTGATGGTTTTGTACTAAACGATGACGGAAGCTACAGCTTTGATCCTTCTGATAGTGCTTATGATCATCTTAATGTTGGTGACTCTACCGTACTGACTATCCCAGTAACAGTAACCGATAACAATGGAGCAACGGATACTTCACAAATACAGATCACTGTTAATGGCAACAATGATGCACCAATAGCCGGTGCTAATGTAACCACATCCATTGATGAAGATGCCACCACGATTACAGGACAATTAACTTCGACTGACCTGGATGATGGTGCAACGGCTAGCTTTACCGTAAGCGAAGGCTCAACCGCGCCTGCTGGTTTTGTATTAAATGAAGACGGCAATTACAGCTTTGATCCAGCAGATAATACTTATGATTATTTAAATGTTGGTGATTCTGCTGTATTAACCATACCTATTATCGTCACTGATGAACATGGTGCGACTGATAGTTCACAAATACAAATAACGGTTAATGGCACAAACGATACACCAGTAGCAGGTGTTGATGTAACGACCTCAGTTGATGAAGGTGCAGCCACTATTACCGGACAGTTAACATCAACCGACCTGGACGATGGCGCAACAGCCAGTTTTTCTATTAGTGAAGGTGCAGCCGTGCCAGCAGGTTTTGTATTAAATGCCGATGGCAGTTACAGCTTTAATCCTACAGATGGCGCTTACGATCATCTAAACGTGGGTGACTCAACAACATTAACCATACCCGTCATCGTTACCGATGAACATGGTGCAACAGACACCTCACAAATCAAGATAACCATAACTGGCACCAACGATGCGCCAGTTGCGGGTGCGAATGTCACAACATCAGTTGCTGAAGGTTCAGCAACCATCACTGGACAGTTAACATCAACGGATGTCGATGATAACGCAACGGTCAGTTTTGCAGTTAGTGAAGGCACAGCGGCATCAGCAGGTTTTGTTTTAAACGCAGATGGCAGTTACAGCTTTAATCCAACCGATGGTGCATATGACCACCTTAATGTGGGTGACTCAGCGACATTAACCATCCCAGTTACCGTTACCGATGATAACGGAGCAATCGATACTGCACAAATACAAATTACAGTGCAAGGTACAAACGATGCGCCAGTAGCCGGTGTGGATGTAACCACATCTATTGATGAAGGTACAGTCACGATTACAGGACAATTAACTTCAGCCGATTTAGATGACAGTGCAACGGCTAGCTTTGCTGTGAGTGAAGGCTCCACCGCGCCTGATGGATTTGTGTTAAATGCCGATGGCAGTTATAGCTTTGATCCATCCGATGATGCATATGACTATCTTAATGTTGGTGATAGCACAGTACTCACCATTCCCGTTACGGTCACCGATGAACATGGAGCAACGGACACCTCACAAATCCAGATTACAGTACAAGGCACGAATAATGCGCCAGTGGCTGGTGCAAATGTAATCGCCACCGTTGATGAAGGCTCAACGGCCATTAGTGGACAGTTAACCGCAACCGATGCAGATGGTGGTTCCACTGCCAGTTTTGCTGTTAGTGATGGTTCAGCCACGCCGGATGGTTTTGTATTAAATGCAGATGGTAGTTACCGCTTTGATCCAGCAGACAGTGCCTACGATCACCTTAATGCTGGTGACTCAACGGTATTAACCATCCCCGTTACCGTCACTGATGATAACGGTGCAACGGATACATCACAAATTCAGATAACCGTTACTGGCACAAACGATACACCAGTAGCCGGTGCAGATGTCACTGCAAATGTTGCTGAAGGTGCTTTAACTATTACAGGTCAGTTAACCTCAACAGACCTGGATGATGGTGCGACTGCAGCATTTACTATTAGTGCGGGTTCGACAGCTCCCGATGGTTTTGTATTAAATTCTGATGGATCTTATAGTTTTGATCCAGCAGATGGTGCTTACGATCACCTTAATGTTGGTGATAGTACTGTTCTGACAATACCTGTAACCGTTACCGATGATAATGGTGCAACGGATACTGCACAGATACAGATTACAGTAAGTGGTACTAATGATGCACCGGTTGCAGGAGCTGATGTAACAACTTCAGTTAATGAAGGTGATGTCACGATTACAGGTCAGTTAAGCACCACTGATTTAGATGATGGCGCAACGGCTGCGTTTACAGTTAGTGCAGGTTCAACCGTCCCTGATGGTTTTGTATTAAACGATGACGGAAGCTACAGCTTTGATCCTTCTGATAGTGCATATGATCAGTTGAATGTTGGTGATTCTACTGTACTGACTATTCCCGTGACTGTCACCGATGACCAGGGTGCAACGGATACATCACAAATACAGATAACGGTAACGGGTACAAACGATGCTCCAGTAGCTGGAGCGGATGTTGCAGCTTCAGTTGACGAAGGTGCAGCAACCATTACAGGACAATTAACAGCAACTGATTTAGATGATAACGCAACGGCTGCATTTACTATTACAGCGGGTAGTGTTGCACCAGCAGGTTTTGCATTAAATGAAAATGGTAATTACAGCTTTAATCCAGGCGATAGTGCCTATGACCATCTCAATGTTGGAGACACAACGGTTCTGACTATCCCGGTTACTGTTACAGATGATAATGGTGCGACAGACACATCACAAATCCAGATAACGGTTAGTGGCACAAATGATGCACCGATAGCAGGCGCGAATGTCAGCACAACCGTTGCAGAAGGTGCAAGCGTTATTGGCGGACAGTTAACTTCAACTGACCTGGATGATAACGCAACCGCCAGTTTTGCTATTAGCGAAGGCGCAACCGCACCCGATGGTTTTGTATTAAATGAAAACGGTAGCTACAGCTTTGATCCAACCGACAGTGCTTACGACCACCTTAATGTTAATGACGAAACAATATTAACCATACCGGTCACCGTGACTGATGATAATGGTGTAAGCGATACATCACAAATCCAGATAACCGTGAGTGGCACAAATGACGCGCCAGTAGCCGGAGTTGATGTCACCGCCAGTGTTGATGAAGGTGCTTCAACCATTAGCGGGCAGTTAACTTCAACTGACCTGGATGATAACGCAACCGCCAGTTTTGTTATTAGCGAAGGCGCAACCGCACCCGATGGTTTTGTATTAAATGAAAACGGTAGCTACAGCTTTGATCCAACCGACAGTGCTTACGACCACCTTAATGTTAATGACGAAACAATATTAACCATACCCGTCACCGTGACTGATGATAATGGTGCAACCGATACTTCACAGATACAAATTACCGTAGCAGGCACAAATGATGCACCAGTAGCCGGTGCAAATGTTACGACCAATGTAGATGAAGGCGCGAACACCATAACAGGGCAGTTAATATCTGCAGATTTAGACGATAATGCAACTGCTAGCTTTAGCATAAGCGAAGGCACAGCCGCGCCTGCTGGATTTGTATTAGAGGCAGATGGCAGTTACAGCTTTGATCCAACCGACAGTGCTTATGACCACCTTAATGTTAATGACTCAACAGTATTAACTATTCCTGTTGCCATTACTGATGATAATGGAGCAACGGATACTTCACAAATACAGATTACAGTGCAGGGCACAAATGATGCACCAGTAGCCGGTGCAAATGTTACCGCTAATGTAGATGAGGGTTCTGCATCAATTACAGGGCAGTTAAGTTCAACCGATCTGGATGATAACGCAACAGCCTTGTTTACCATAACAGAAGGTACAGCCGCGCCTGCTGGATTTGCGTTAAATGCAGATGGCAATTACAGTTTTGATCCAGCCGATAGTGCCTATGACTATTTGAATGTCGGCGACTCTACTGTAATCACCATTCCCGTGACTGTCACCGATGATAACGGTGCAACAGACACAGCACAAATCCAAATAACCGTTCAAGGCACAAACGATGCGCCGGTTGCAGGTGCAGATGTAACTACTAATGTTGACGAAGGTGATGCAACGATTACCGGTCAGTTAACGTCAACTGATTTAGATGATGATGCGACTGCAGCGTTTACCGTAAGTGAAGGCAGTGCAGCACCAGATGGTTTTGTGTTAAACACAGATGGTAGTTATTCTTTCGACCCAACCGACAGTGCATACGATCACCTTAACGTGGGTGACTCAACTGTACTAACCATTCCTGTTACAGTAACAGACGATAACGGTGCAACAGACACAGCTCAAATCAAAATTACCGTCACTGGCACCAATGATGCGCCGGTTGCCGGATCAAATGTCACCACCTCGGTTGAGGAAGGTGCAGCAGCGATTAGTGGTCAATTAACCTCGACTGATTTAGATGACAATGCGACTGCCGCATTTACCA
>CAYQXD010000068.1:0-15735 GCA_964421315.1 uncultured Thiotrichaceae bacterium
AGGCAAATGCTGGTTCTATCCCTGATGAGCAGTTGTCTCCGAAACCAATGCTGATGGTACCGGTGGGCGCAATAGACAAAAGATGTGAGTTGCGAATACCATGCTTCTCAATACCTTGTTGAATATCTTTTGGTAGTCGCTGAATAAATCGTGATTTCAAATGTTTCTCACTTACAAACAGCGGAAAAGCACCTTTTTCTTTGGCCAGTTCAATTGATGCACGATACGACTCGTCACGCAATGTTACAGAAAGACTTTCTGCAAAATCACGACCATTGCTTTTGTCATAACGTAAATACAACAAAACCAGTGCGCTGCCAAGCCCTGTTAAACCAAGCCCTACTCTGCGTTTTGATTGTGCTTCTTTACGTTGTTCGTCAAGCGGCCAGAAAGTCACGTCGAGAACGTTGTCAAGCATACGGATACCTGTATGTATGTCCTGCTTAAAGCGTTCCCAATCAAAATTTTCTTTAGCCGGAACATCTAAAAAAGGCTCTTTGATGTAAGCGCAAAGATTTAACGAAGCCAGATCACAACATCCGTAATCTGGCAGCGGCACTTCTCCACAAGGGTTTGTTGCCTCAATACGCTCAGCATAATAAAGATTGTTTTCATTGTTGATAGTATCAATAAACAAACAACCTGGATCAGCTTGGTCATAGGTGTTTTGCATAATTAAGCCCCAAATTTCTTCAGGATCTACTGTTTCATACACCCACATGTCGTCATCACAACGATATGCGCCTTTTTCTATCAGATCCTCACTGGGTTCTGCTTTATGCACCAAATCAAATGATTTATTAGTATGTAAGTGCTCCATGAATACATCTGTAATTGAAACGCTGACATTGAACTGCGTTAAAGAACCCGCTTTACGTTTTTCCGTAATAAACTCACGGATATCTGGGTGGTCAATTCGTAGAACCGCCATTTGTGCGCCTCTACGGTTTCCAGCGCTCATGACTGTCTCGCAAGAGCGATCAAAAACCCGAATATAGCTTATAGGGCCACTTGCAGAAGAATTGGTGCCTTTTACTTTTGCACCGCGAGGTCGGATATAACTAAAATCATACCCTTCACCGCCACCACGCCTCATGGTTTCTGTTGCCTGGTTTAATGCGGTATAAATACCGGGCCGGCCATCTTCATAACCTGAGACCGAATCTGCGACTGGTTGTACGAAGCAGTTGATTAACGTGGCATCTATACCAGTACCAGCTGCAGAATTAATTCGTCCTGCCATAATCAAACCCGATTTTTGCGCGCTATAAAATTGTTGCGCGAATTCCTGGGTGTTTTTTTCATTTTTTGCCAAGGCCAGGCCCACACGTTTACGAACTGCGTCAATTGCTTGATCGCCCGTTAACTGCTTCTCTATTCCTGCGCAATATTTTTCCGACAGAATGTCGGATGATAAGGTTTGAATCTTCATTGTTTGCTCCTTAAAAAGACGGGGAGCAAAACCCAATGGGAGTTGCTCCCCGTTGGGTTAGTTTGATGCTGAATTAGGTCAGCTACCTTTTTATACACAGTAGTGTAATACTTGAATAATACTATTATTTTTTAAAAAATGTAAGTAATAATATATCTTCATGATTTTTAGATTGATTAGATCAGGCACTGCTGAACAGGCTGTAAGTAAGCGCTTCGCGCAGTGTCAGTATTTCCTTACAAACTAATTTCATTTTTAAAAACGTTTATATCTGTATCAACAGGATTAGTTAATAATGTTTTCAATTTGTAGTAATTAAATGATCGTAACAGGTGTTGGTTATTATTTTCGAATCCTCCAGCATTTATGGATACTTTGTCAGTCGCGGATGCTTGTTTGTAGAAATCGCTTTTTAGTTTATCTTTTTCCTGTTTTGATAACCGCGAATAGATTTCAAGCATTTTGTTTTGACGATGCTTATGAAATAGGGAAAGTTGTGCTTTTTCGTTATGTTCTTTTGTTTCTTTTTCCTGTTTTGGTTTGTCAAGCTCACCTCCAGTGTTAAATCCGTTTTTTAATACACCGCTTAAGTAAGCACCAACTGTTGTCTGGACTTCGTTTGATTTGTTTTTAATGTGTACATAATCCATTGCTTTAATTAAATATGTTTCATAATCATCACGATGGCTATCTTTTGTGGTTTTAATTACATTCTCAATTTGTTTTTTATTAAAGCCAAACTCTTTTTCAAGACGATCAGTAATAGAAATATTTTCAGCAACACATGTAGATGTTGTTAGCTCAGTTTTTCGCCGGACAATATCAAAGTGTATTTCACCAATGCTGCGCCCTACCCTTTTATACCGAACTTCTTTAATTTCAATGTCACTGGATTTATTTATTTCATCAACCGCTTTCTCAATCACGTATCGTTTAAAATCTTTAAATTGTTTATACTGACTTTTCACAACCGGAAGTATTTTTCTCGCTAATTCTACCGTCAACTTCACTGTGGCTGATGTGCGTCTGGAACCAAGTTGGTCCACCATGCATTCCCATAACGGTACCGCAAATTTTCCATTTAGATCCCTTTGAATAATCATATTCAGTCGAGCATAAACTTTTGGGTTGGCTAATAATGTTCGTAAGCTTTCAGAATAACTCCAACGAATCATTCCGTTGCGAGTAAAGGCTACATCACCCAATATCTGCGTTGAGTGCCAATCTTCATCTGCTTTATTAAATAAATCACCATCAACTACCATGCCCTGCATGTCACGGATCAGCTGTTTAAAATCATTGATGTTTTTATTTTTATATCCGCTATCGATACGAATATCTGTCAATAAACATTCGTACTCACGAACTGATGATAAATAAGGGTAGGCTCTATACAAGAGTGCATTCCAACCTTTTCGCTGTATAGCGTTTAAGTTATTTGATATGTTGATTGCCCCGCTGTGTTTAATCAACATTAAGCTGTCACTGGTTTTATTATTGTTATACATGCTGTTCCTTGTCATTGTTTTAATACCTATTACTTAATCTTTCCACCCTTTCCTTATTTCTTCCACCTTTGTACTGCTAGAACAATCCTTATTTCTTCCACCTTTAAAGTTAAACGTGATTTCTAAGCTATTGATTATATTGCTATTTATATAACAAAAAACCTCTGTCTTATTTCTTCCACCTTTAAATAAATGGCTATTTTTTCTTAATATCAGCCAATTCCTTATTTCTTCCACCTTTGCCTTATTCTTTCCACCTTTGCTGTCAAGGTGGAAAGAATAAGCCCCTTATTTCTTCCACTTTTACCAGTTTCTTCCACCTTTAGACTTATTTCTTCCACCTTTAGCAAAAAAAACCAAATACAATCAACAGTTTACAGCTCGGAAAACAGAAAGGTTCTGTCTGTAGTTAAAAACTACTACAGATACTGTTTTTAAAATCTCAATATAACATTACTTTTATTCGTGTTCTTGTTTCTAATTAATTTAAAAAGCAAATAATCAAATATTCACAATATCTTGTGGTGATATATAACAGAATCCACTTTACCTAGTCAAGCAATGTATGTACTATAATGTACACATGAATTAATTCACTGAGGTAAAAATGAAAACTTTTGTGGTTACTAATAATAAAGGTGGTACTGGTAAGACTACATTATCTAAATTATTAGCTGAACGATTTGCTATTGAAGGTAAAAAAGTTCTCGCTATTGATTTAGATCCGCAGTGCAGTTTTTCGCATCGGTTTATGGAAATGGATCTTGGCCCTAGAGATAAAAAAGACTGGATACCCTCTATACATCCAGATTTCAAACAAGGTGAAATTGAAGGGTGGGATGGTAGATCAAGTTCTGCTGATATATTTTTAACAGGTTTTTCTGTTCCCTACCCTACGCATATTGACAATCTTGAAATAATCCCTGGGCATTCAACTAATTTATTACTGGTTGAACGTGTACGCAAAAACGATGTTCATACTGAAGTTTTAAAAATCATGCGAGATTGGGTCAATATGGATGACATAAAGAATGATTATGACATTTGTATTTTTGATACAGGTCCATCAAAAGGCCCATTAACGGCATCAGCAATTCATGCATCAACACATATGCTTATTCCAGCAGAGATGGAGCAACAATCTATTGAAGGTTTATTTGGCATGATTCAGTTAAGAACTCACGAAAACTTAATGCGTTCAATTGAAAACCAAATTGAGTTAATTGGTATTCTGCCAAATAAATTCAAAACACAAAGAAAGAGACAACACGAACATTTGTCTGATTTACGAGAAGAGCCAACAACATCAAAACTTGTCATGCCTCATGTGATGCATGACTGGACAGCATATGCTGACGATGCACATAGTTTAGGATTAGGTGGCACTTCACTTTTTGATCGACCACCAAGTGATAAAGCCAGACAAGAGTTTGAGGTGATTTATAAAGATATCGTTGCGAGGGTTTTTTAAATGATAAAAATAATAGGTAAGAAAAAAGACATTAAAAAGCCAAACCGAACCTTAAATTTTATCAGTGAACAACTGAAAGACAATGATGCGCATGCTGGTGATGGTCAGTTAGATTATATTCCAATTAATAAAATTAAATTAACAGAACAACCCAGGCAATTAGGTATCAGTATTGATGATGTTATTACTCATGCAGAAGGGTTAAAGGATCTTACGAAGATATATAAAGGTGAGAAACTTGACGATTTCATAAGTTTACGAGAGCTTTCGCAAAGCATCAAAAACGAAGGTCTTATTCAGCCAATAACTGCGTATGAATCTGGAAATGATTATTTGTTAATCGCAGGTGAACGTCGATTTTTGGCGCATTTGCTTTTAAAGGCTGTGGAAATAAGAGCACTTATTAAACCCAGGCCTGCCGATTTTAATCTTGCAAAAATCAAACTTATTGAGAATGTACAACGTGAAGACCTTAATTTAGCTGAAATGATCACCGGGTTAGTTGTGACTAATGATCTTCATAAAAAAGAAAATGAAGGTCGATCAATGAAGAGGGCAGATATTATCAAAGCGATAAGTGTCGGTAAAACGACTGCATCACGATATTATAAGATTCTGCAAGGTCCAGTTGATGTTATTACTGCAATTCATAATAACGAATTAACGCAACTAGAGATTGCCGCTGAAATATCATCTATTCAAGATGTTAAAGAACGATCAAGAATGATTGATATTGTTATGAATGGAAGGAATAAATCTGAGGCAAAAGATTTAATTAAAAAATCAATAACGAGTGCAAGAAAGAAGAAAAAAGGGGTAGGGAGATCATTGACTTCGGTGCCACTGGGAAAGGTTGCAAATACAAAAATTGTACAATTAATAATAGAGACTTGTGCTCAGAGTGGCATTGTTGATAAACCAGATACAGGTATCGACTGGAACGATTATGCCCAGATAAGGGATGTCTGGCAGCAGTTCATTATCAATATCGATAATGCAGGTGAAAAATAATGAAAGCAAGGCAATTAATACGTAAGGGAGTAGTAGCTGGTATCGCTAATAAAGATAAGCCTACTAATAAAGTCCATCTTCGATTTAGACAGCCAAAAGGTATTAAAGACAAGTTACCTTTAAAAATGGTGGAGGAGGGGTATGGCCTTAAAGAGAAAAGTTTATGGATACAGGATGCAATTAGAGAATTGCTTGAAGATAAATATTGGAAACCGATGGCGTTAGAGCTTATGTGGTCAATTGGGGATACTATAAATGATGGCGTTTACTTGACGGTTGAAGTACAAGAGATGCTTGATAAAGCAGCTGATGAATTAGTTGAGTATGCGGATAAAGAAGAACGACCGATGAGACGATCTGTTTCATCTATCATACGTGCAGCCATCACAAGAAAG
Organism: uncultured Thiotrichaceae bacterium; assembly: GCA_964421315.1. Lineage (GTDB taxonomy): Bacteria > Pseudomonadota > Gammaproteobacteria > SZUA-229 > SZUA-229. The sequence goes on from CAYQXD010000068.1 coordinate 5,818, forward strand.
TTTATAGATAGAGAGTGAAAACACAAAAGAACCACTGGTGGTCCTTTTGTGTAACTTATTGTTAATTATAATAATAAACACACTTTTATTAATTTTTAATTAGTAAAAATCGCTTCGAAATGACAAAATTATTAATTAAAAAATATTATTATGTTTCCACGTGGAAACATAATTAATTGTTTGTAGTATGAGGACGGAGGTTGTTATGCAATTACTGGATATAGATACGATCAGCCGGGGTTCTTATACCTCAGATTTTAGCGGCTTTACTCCAACTGAAGAAAAGCAAGCACGCCTTTCTGGTATTACTGAGGTAGTAGCAATACGTACCATAAAACCAGGACGGTTTGAAATTGTGGGTAATCCAAAATCATGGTTTCTAGCACAAGCTATTCAGGTGGCACAGGTTCCAGTTATTATTGTTGACCATTTAAAAGTTAATGAACTAGAAACGTTAAAGAAACCAATTGTCGAGAAATTGCCCGTAATTGAATGGGCTGAAAAAATAGCTGACTTAAGTATTGAAGAGCCAAATATGGCAAAACTGGGTAGAAGAGAGGGGCTTGCTCGCTCAATGGTGTGCAACCTGGTTCGAGTCGATGCAATGCCTTTTGAAATAAAAGAACAAATCCGAAGGTACCCGAAATTAATTAAATTGGGTCACGCAAAAGTTCTAGCGGGACTTAGTGGTTGGCAGCAACAATCCCTGTTAAACAAGATCGTTCAATCAGGGCTTACTGTTCGTGAAGTTGAACAACGTGCTAGGAACGGGAAGCCTGCTGAATCCACAAAGAAAGACCCGGATATAATTCGTCTTGAAAATAAGCTAACAGAAATACTTGGTTGCAGAACTACTTTGAATATTGAGAAAGGCACGCTGACAATAAATTATGGTAAAAACCTTGAAGTGTTAGACGGTGTGTTGAGTCGTTTTGGTTATTCGGAATAAAGTATTATTATCAAGAAGGTCATTGCTCCGATCTGGTTTGTTTGTGGAGTGTCCCCAAAAACAAAATTCCCTCATGAGAGAATTATTGTGTCTAGCTGGTCATTCTTTTTTTCTTATTTCAACTTACTGAAACCCGTCTAATTGCGTCCATAAAGAGTTTGTTAGATGAGGTGTGAATGACGCAGCCAGTAATTGTTTAAGCTGACAGTGCCTTCACGTGCGACCAGGGCTTGTGTCGTCGTGTCTGCGGGTCTTTTAATAAAAACACAATTACAGGGCTGCCGCTGGTATCTTTCTGCCGTCACTGCGAATTAAGAGTCTTTCATGTTGTTGTTATTCATCTGTGATACATGTAAGTATCAAGGATATTAATAAATCACAATCCTCATGAGAGAATTGTGATCTTTAATGAGCCTTGTCTTTATGTTGTGACGGCAAAATACCCGAAGGTAATAAGTGCGATTAATACAAAGGTAATTTTTAAGTAGGTTGTAAATGTTCTCTGGGTAGTTTTGGTTCGGTCAGTATGTTGAGCTGGAATGTGAATCCTTGCGTTACCTAGTTGCTTCATTGTGTTTTCAAAATGATTGTGTGCTTTTATGCCAGCGTTCATTCTGTGGCGTTGTGACTTATTCGGGGTTTGTTTCTGGATGACGTTGAGTTCACAGTACGCCATCTTAGATAATTCTGTTGCTGAAATTGAACGCTTCATGTCATTTTTCTACTGGCTCGTTAAATTGTAAACTGCTAAGTTTTCTTATTGCGGAACGAATCTGTTTGCTTTGTTTTCTTAGAACAAGGAAGTATTTTTCAGTCATTAGACAAAGGTCTTTTTCTAATTCATGGCCGGCTTTTTTAAATGCTGAAGATGGGTATCCGCCCGTGATTTTGCTCATGGCTAAACCCTTGTATGCCATTTTTCCACTTGGAGTTGGGCGACGATACTGAAACCGAAAGACATTGCTTTTTCCTATGCGATCGACAAACGAATGAATGTACCCATAGTTTTCACCAAGCTTGCTAAATTCATTTTTGGTGCGAAGGAATTCATCTGATTCTAGTGCGCCATCGAGCAATGTTAAGTCATATAGCTCTTCCAGTTTTTCTATGACTTCCTCACACAATACCCGGCTTTGTTCGTATATGTCAGTTTGGTCTATATGTTGTCTGTCATGGTGTGATCCTGTTACCAGTCCTATCATGCTTTCTTTGTTTTTTGACACTTACAATAACTCCTACTTTCTAGTATTACTATCTTAACAATAAAAATGAAATATTTATTACTTACAGTATTTTCTTATTATTGCTTAAATTATTACAATATTTGAACAATGTTCTGTAGAATTTACAATTCATAAAAAAATCTATTTGCTTTTTGCAATATAAGGCCTGTTTTGTATATATTATTACAATATAAATTTTTTATATTAACAATTGCAATGTATTATATATATTGGTTAAATTATAGCAATATTTATTAATTGTTTTTTATTTTGTATGGGTCGCAATAATCGGTTATTAATTCTCTCATGAGGGAATTAATAAGTGGTTAATTTGCATATTAAGTGGATGCTAGAAATGTGTGTTTAGTTATTTATTGGAGTGATTAACAAGCCATTCCTCCCATTTTTTTGATACTTTAGTATCCGCTATCGCTTCAATTAAACACCTCCTTGTCCATTGGCTTGCATCATTTCTGCCGCCATAATCGCCCAATCTGGATACTAATGTATCCTGTAGCCATAGTCTTACTGCTTGATGTGCGTCCTTAGTGCCAGGTGTTTGATGTAATTTAATTGCCAGCATTTCGGATAAAATGGTATCAACTGTAATCGTTGTGCGTTTTTTTCCGAATGTAATATGATAGCGACACAGCATAGATAGCTTCTTTTTTGTATAACACAATGGATATTATCGTATCCATTTATTTTGTTTTAGTCAACGCCATTTGAAATAGATACCTGTTTGAAATGTTAGACTGCGAAGAAAAAACACAGTATTTCAAGGAAGGTTTAAGTGCTAAAAATAATTTTGAAAAGTGTGGGGATACTATTTTTGTGTTCTGGTGTTACTTACGGTCATGGTGGTGGAGTGGATAGCACGGGTGGACATTACAACAAAAAAACAGATGAATACCACTGCCACAAAGAACCTGTTTTTCTAATCACCAAAAAATATAAAGAAGAGTTTAAAGAAGAGTCGGCAATGAATACTGTGCTTGCTGGCTGTTATTAAAAACCCATAAAACAAAATCAAGAATATAATCATCATGACACCACTTCAACAGCTATTAAAAGCATACCGAAAAGTATCTCAATCAGAACGCGAAAAAGGAAACTATTTTGAAGAATTAATCCGCACCTATTTTCGTTATGAAGCCACATACAGTGATTTATACAGTGATGTTTGGTTATACAGTGACTGGGCAAGAGAGCAGGATAACGACAGCAGGGATGTCGGTATAGACCTGGTTGCAAAAACCCGTGGTACGGATGAACACCATGCCATACAGTGTAAATTTTATGCTGAAGATCACAGGTTCAAAAATCAGATATTGATAGTTTTTTTACCGCATCAGGACAAAAACCGTTTACCCACCGCATCATTGTAACAACAACGAATAACTGGACAGAACATGCTGACGATGCTTTAAGAGATCAGCAGCCGCCTGTTACCAAGATTGACTTGCATGATCTGGAAAACAGCCAGATTGACTGGGCTAAATACAAACCCAATAAAGCACCCGTTCTAAAAGAAAAGAAGACGCTGCGACCACACCGGAAAGCCGCGTTAAGGGATGTTAAAAATGGCTTGAAAATTGCCGACCGTGGCAAGATGATAATGGCTTGTGGCACCGGTAAAACCTTTACCAGTCTAAAAATTGCCGAAGAAATAGCAGGCAAGAGCGGGCGCGTATTATTTTTAGTACCGAGCCTGTCTCTTTTATCACAAACACTCACTGAATGGACACAGGAAAGTACTACACCGCTACATAGTTTTGCCGTGTGTTCTGACAGTGACGTAGGCAAAAAGCGCAAAAAAGACGATGACTCAGTACAGACTTTTATTCATGAATTACGTTATCCAGCAACCACCGATGCAAAACATTTAGCAACAGAAATCGTTAAACGTCACGATGAGCAACACATGAGCGTGGTGTTTAGTACCTATCATTCTATTGACGTTCTGGCTAAAGCACAGGCTAATTATGAGTTGGCAGACTTTGATTTAATCATTTGTGATGAAGCGCACCGTACCACTGGCTCAACCTTTGGCGATGAGGACGAAAGCGCATTTGTAAAAGTGCATGACAATGACACTATTCGTGCAGCAAAACGATTGTATATGACGGCCACCCCACGCATTTATGCCGATACTGCTAAAGCCAGTGCTGTGCAAGATGACGTTACCTTATGTTCCATGGACGATGAGAATTTGTACGGTAAAGAGTTATATGTCATTACTTTCTCAGAATCTGTCAGTCGTGGTTTATTGGTTGATTACAAGGTAATTGTATTAACCATTGATGAAGCCCACGTTAGTTCCAGGCTGTAAAATCTACTAAAAGATGAAAACAACCAGCTAAGGGTTGATGATGCCGCTAAAATTATTGGTTGCTGGAAAGCCTTGAGCAAACAAGATCAGAATGAAGGGCTGAGTGACGATCATGACCCCATGCGTCGTGCAGTGGCTTTTTGTCAGGTCATTGAGGCCAATCTGGGCGCAAAAACACATAAAGTTAGCTCCAAGAATATTGCCAATATGTTTCAAGCGGTGGTTGATGCTTATCAGGCGCAGGAAGAAGATCACAATACCCTTATCTGTGAAGCCAGGCACGTAGACGGCAGTATGAATGCCAGCCAAAAGGAAGAAAAACTGGACTGGTTAAAAGCGAAATTATCAGAGGACACCTGTCGTATCTTAAGCAATGTTCGTTGTTTATCAGAAGGAGTGGATGTGCCTGCGCTCGATGCCGTACTGTTTTTAACACCACGGAATTCACAGGTTGATGTAGTGCAATCGGTCGGTCGGGTTATGCGTATTGCACCAAACAAAAAACGCGGTTATGTGGTTTTGCCCGTGGTTATTCCTATTGGCATGGAGCCACATGAGGCATTAAACGACAACAAGATTTATAAAGTGGTCTGGGAAGTGTTGCAGGCATTGCGTTCACATGATGACCGCTTTGATGCCATGATAAATAAGCTGGATTTAATCGGTAAAGACAATAGCAAGATGGAAGTGATCGCTATTACTGACAAAATTCAGAAGAAAGCGAAAAAAGCCGGTGGAACGAGCAACGGAAAAGCCGGCAGAGGAGGGCAGGCTATCGGTGCTCCTGAGCAAAAACTGCCATCACCGGTACAGACGGAACTACAGTTTGAAGTCGGTGAAATAGAAAGGGCGTTATATGCCAAGGTGGTAAAAAAATGTGGTAATCGCAATCATTGGGAAGACTGGGCGAACGATATTGCCAAAATAGCCAGTACCCATATCGCCCGCATCACTGCCATTGTTAATGATTCAGGCAATATAAAAGAAGTGGCGGCTTTTACTGCTTTTGCCGATGAATTACGTGATGATCTAAATGACAGCATTAGTAATGATGAAGTCATTGAAATGCTGGCGCAACATCTGATTACCAAACCGGTATTTGATGCATTATTTAAAGATTATAGTTTTGCCAGTAATAATCCGGTATCAAAAGCCATGCAACAGGTACTGGATATATTGCAGGAACATCAGCTGGAGAAAGAAGCGGGAACACTGGATAAATTCTATGCCAGTGTGCAAATGCGAGCTGAAGGCATAGACAATGCTGAGGGTAAGCAGAAAATCGTGGTGGAGCTGTACGACAAGTTTTTCCGTAATGCTTTTCCAAAGATGACCGAGCGTCTGGGTATTGTTTATACACCGGTTGAGGTGGTGGATTTTATTATTCACAGTATCAATGATCTGTTACTGCAAGAATTTAATCAGACATTGGGTAGTGAAGGGGTGCATATCATTGACCCATTTACCGGTACAGGTACGTTTATCACCCGTTTGTTACAAAGTGGCCTGATTAGTAAAGAGCAGTTGCCTAACAAATACAAAAGCGAGATTCATGCCAATGAAATTATTCTGCTGGCGTATTACATTGCTGCTATCAATATAGAGGCTGTGTATCACAGTCTTGTCGGTGGGAAATATCAGCCGTTTGAAGGTATTTGTTTAACCGATACCTTTCAATTGTATGAAAAGGATGATTTGATCAGTGAGTTGCTGGTGGATAACAGCGGGCGGCGCAAGCGACAAAAAGAGCTGGATATTCGTGTCATTATGGGGAATCCGCCGTATTCGGCTGGGCAATCAAGTGAAAATGATAACAATAAGAATGTGGCGTACCCAGAGCTGGACAAAAGCATTCGAGAAACCTATGCCGCAAGCTCAACGGCAGTCTTAAAAAACGCGCTGTATGACTCTTATATTCGCGCTATCCGATGGGCAAGTGAACGTATTGGCAATAGTGGTATTGTTGGCTTTGTGACCAATGCAGGCTTTTTGGAAGCCAATACTGCCGACGGCTTGCGTAAATGCCTGGCTGAAGAATTTAGCTGTATTTATGTTTTTCATTTGCGTGGTAATCAACGTACATCGGGTGAATTATCACGAAAAGAAGCAGGCAAAATATTTGGCAGTGGTAGTCGTGCGCCTATAGCTATTACTTTATTTGTTAAAAATCCAGAAGCAAAACAACAAGGACAAATCTATTGGCATGATATTGGTGATTATTTAAGTCGTGAAAAAAAGTTGGAGATTATTAAAAGTTTTAACAGTGTCAAGGGTATTAGTGATATTGATGGATGGGCAAAAATTATGCCGGATAAACATCATGACTGGGTTAATCAGCGGGATGATAGCTTTGATGAGTTTATCAAGATTGGAGATAAAAAAGATAAAAAATCCAATGTTATTTTTAACGAATATTCAAGTGGCGTAAAAACTAATAGGGATGCTTGGTGCTATAACTTTTCAAAAGAAGGCTTAGAAAATAATATGTCAGCAATGATTGCTTTCTATAATAGTGAGGTCGAACGATATAAAAAATCTTGTAAGGGCTTACTTAAAGAGCAATGCCCTGATATTACTAGTTTTATAAATATCGATGCTACAAAAATAAGTTGGACACGCGAAGTGAAAAATGATTTATCACGACAAAATGTACGAGATTATCGCAACGATGCTATTTGTATGGCAGTCTATCGCCCTTTTAGTAAAAACTGGATGTATTTTAATAAGCACTTTAATAACTGTGTTTATCAAATGCCAAAGATATTCCCGGCTAATGGTGTGGAAAACAAGGTTATATGTATAACCGGTTTAGGCGAAACAAAAGGTTTTACACCCCTTATTTCTGATGTTTTGCCTAATCTTCATTTTGTAGCTGGGAGCCAATGCTTCCCATTATTCTTATATAACAAGCCAAAAGAAGATTTGATTGCTACCGATGACTTATTTTCCAATGTAAAAGATGAGGGTAGCACGGAAACGTACACCCGCAAGGATGGCATTAGTGATGCAGGACTATCGCACTTTCAGTCTGCTTACTCGAAAGAAAAGTTAAATAAAGAAGATGTTTTCTACTATATCTACGGCTTGTTACATTCACCGCAATACCGCGAACGCTACGCCGATAACTTAACCAAAGAATTGCCGCGTATCCCTTGTGTCAAAAATGCCAAAGACTTCAGGGGTTTTTCACAGGCAGGGCGCGATCTGGCGGATTTACATATCAACTATGAAACTGTGGACGGTTATCCGGTGACACTGGATAAAGGTAATAAACGCCTGAGTGATGAACAGTATAGAGTCACCAAAATGAAGTTTATTAAAAAAGGAGATAAGTCTACAGTTGTTTATAATCCGTATATCACGATAAAGGATATACCGCTTGAAGCCTATGATTATATAGTTAATGGTAAGCCTGCGCTGGAGTGGGTAATGGAACGTCAGGCAGTCACTACGGATAAAAAAAGCGATATTGTTAATGATGCTAATTTATGGGCGACTGAAACAATGGGTAATGCGAAGTATCCTCTGGATCTTTTTCAACGGGTTATTACTGTTAGTCTTGATACGATGAAGATTGTAAAGGCGTTGCCTGAGTTGGAGATAGACCAGGATGACGGTTAAATAAATCTGTTAATCAAGATACAAACTGTTTGGCTTTTTCTTGTTGTATCCGTTGGTGAACTTCTTCTCGGTTCACCACAATATTTTGGGGTGCATCGATGCCAATGCGCACCTGGTTTCCATGTATAAATAACACGGTTACTTTTATATCATCATCAATCATGATGGATTCACCTTTTTTGCGCGTCAGTAATAACATAATTACTCCGTTATGTAGTTGTTTTATTTTTATTAGAACGTCCAGTTTTTTTGATCGTCAAAATCACCTTCACCGGCCTCTCTACAGAATGGACATGCGTTTTTAATGTGTTGATCTGCAGAGGAGTAATAACGAATATTACAATTATTACAGTAGGGTATTAACGCTGTATCTCTGCTAAATTCACGCGTCATGTAAAAAGCGGTACTGGGTGATATCTGCCTATTTTTGTTGTTATAAATAGTTCTGATATTTGTGTATAGCTCATAAGCAGAGACTACTTCGGCAATACATAGGTTTGCATATACACGTTCCCCGTAAAGATAATACATAGCGCTGGCGAGCATTGAAAATTCTGTTAGCGTGTTAAGTGACCTTACTGATTTACCTGGTTCCTTGTTTGATGGGAGACTCGGCCATCCATAAGTCTGAAATGCCAGTTGAGAGTCTTTTATAATGTCAGACGCTCTATTAATTGATCTTCTTCCGTACTCACGACTGTATTTTCTGATTGGTGCCTCTGATAATAATGATTTTGTGAAGCCAACATGCAACAAAAAATGTATCCAAAGCGTTTCTTCTGGGAGTCTCGCTGATTTACGTTTTATTTCTTTATGCATTTTTCATCGCTCCTAATGTCTGTAGAGCCATTTTTGCATCTGGTTTAATATTATTTTTAAGGGTGTTAATCAGCGTGTCTTCTTGGATTGACGGCTGAAGTGTGCTGATTAAGCCCTGGCAGATGCGTTTAAGCGAAAGATAATCTGAGTTTGCAATTTCTGTTGCCAGTTTTTTGCTTACACATGGAAATCTTAACTGGACGGCTGCGTAACCACCTGAACGCATTTGATTTTGAACTGCCTGCCAGTAAATAAATTGCGCATCGTAAATATCAGTTATGGTAGAGGGCATTCCTATTTGTTGTGCTGTGTTTAGTATCTCATTATTGATCGATTCATTGCTGGTGCTCATATTATTAATTCCTGTTAATTTTATTCAATTAGTAAGTCAGTTAAATTTTCATAAATAGTCCAAATACGATGCCCGTACCATATTGCTCTACTCTTGTCTGTCCACGCGTGATAACGACCAACCCCAAGGACAGGATCGGTTGTTGAATTAAGCGTTGTTTTCAGATAACGAGCAGCTACGCTCAGGTTGTAGTACGGATCAAGAAGATCAAGAGGGTTTGTTTGAGGGTGATAATGTAAGTTTATTTGCATTAAGCCGACATCAACTAAATTTGTTGTTTGTAATATCGTTGTTAATGCAATCTCGGCTGATTGTTTGTCTGTAAAAAAAACAGGGCCATCTTTAGAGCGTAGAACCAGAGCGGTTGGTGCTATATTCCCGCTCCCGGCACCTGTTGCAGATTCTGCGATTGCAATTGAATAAAGTAGAAGAGGATCTATATTGTATTTATTGCCGACGGTTTCAAATAAAGTCCCGTCTAACGTAAAGCTTTTAAATGCATGGGCATTCGTCATGCTTGATAGCGTGACGATGAGAATTAAAGCTAATCGGCTAACAAATCTTGGGTTTAAAAATATTTTAAGTGTCATTCCTTGATTTCTTCGTATTAGTGTTTGTTCTC
>CAYQXD010000069.1:0-15588 GCA_964421315.1 uncultured Thiotrichaceae bacterium
AGGAGCGACCTTCGCGGACGATGATTTTAGTCTTTAATGTCTTCTAATGACCGAAATCAGTCATTCGATCTATGCATAAATCGGCTGCACGCAGATTAAGACGGAACGAGTACAGTTAATGGCTAATAAACGGGTTATTCCACCAACAGACGATCAACCACACGATAACCCTGTGATAGCTTTAACCCGCGGCGACCTCTTTCACCGGCATAAGCTTCCAGCTCAGCCGCCTTCATAGTTTTGTGTTTTTTGCCTGAATGGATGACCAGTTTTCCGCCTTTGGATATGACGGTTATTGCGGCAACAAGTTCATCACCCGCTTTTAACAACTTTGCCGGAATATTGATGATTTTATTGCCTTTGCCTTTTGACATTTGTGGTAATTGTGCAACCGGGGTTAATAATATGTGTCCGGCTGAACTCACCGCTGCAATCTGATCTGTTGCCACATCACTCACTTTTACCGGCGGCAATGCCTGCGCCTGTTTGCCGACATTTAACACGGCTTTACCTTTTTTTGCATTGGCCTGCATGTCTCCTAATCGAACCACAAAACCGTAACCAAAATTACTGCTTAATAGATAAAGATCATCCGGCTTACCGATAATAACGCTGACAAAATGCGAACCCGGTGTTGGCGTAAAGTAGCCACTAAGGGGATCGCCCTGACTGCGGGCAGAAGGTAATTTATGTGCTGGCAATGTGTAGGCACGACCGGCAGAGTCTAAAAACACAGCCAGCTGATTAGATTTCCCCTGCGCCGATGCCAGGTAGGAATCACCGGCTTTATAGTTCAGTTTTTCAGCATCAATTTCGTGGCCCTTCGCTGAGCGCGCCCAGCCCTTGTTCGATAACACCACAGTGATGGCTTCACTGGAAATCAATGCGGTTTCATCCAGTGCCTGTGCCGCGCTGCGCTCGACAATCGGTGAGCGTCGGTCATCGCCGTATTTTTCTGCATCAGCAATAATTTCTTTTCGGATCAAGGTTTTTAAACGTGTGGCTGAACCCAGTATTTTCTCAAGGTAATCACGTTCTTCGGCCAGCTCACTTTGCTCACCTCGAATCTTCATTTCTTCAAGTTTTGCCAGATGCCGCAACTTTAAATCCAAAATGGCTTCAGCCTGAATATCAGTGATTTGAAAACGTGCCATTAACACCGGTTTGGGCTTGTCGTTTTCGCGAATAATTGTTATCACTTCATCAATATTTAAAAACGCGATTAACAACGCATCTAATATATGCAAACGTTTATTGACCTTATCCAGTCGGAACGAAAGGCGACGACGTACCGTAACGGTTCTAAACTTCAGCCATTCCTCTAACAGTGAACGTAAGTCTTTAACCAACGGCAGGCCATTTATGCCAATCATGTTCATATTGACACGGTAACTGCGTTCCAGATCAGTAGTGGCAAAAAGATGCGCCATCAACTCATCAATATTCACCCTGTTAGATCTGGGCATAATCAGCAGACGGGTTGGATTTTCATGATCAGATTCATCACGCAAATCTTCTACCATGGGTAATTTCTTTGCGTTCATTTGCGCGGCAATCTGCTCTAAAATTTTATTGCCCGACACCTGATAAGGCAGTGCAGTAATGATGACCACACCCTCTTCTATTTCATAAATAGCACGCTGCCGGATGCTACCGCGGCCGGTTTGATAAATTTCGAGTATGTCTTTTTTAGGCGTGATAATTTCTGCTTCAGTGGGAAAGTCAGGCCCCTGAATATGCTCACACAATTCTTCAAGAGTAGACTTTGGACTTTCCAGTAAGCGCACACAGGCACTCGCCACTTCTCTTATGTTGTGTGGTGGAATATCAGTTGCCATACCGACCGCAATGCCAGTACCGCCATTTAATAAAACATTGGGTAATCTTGCCGGTAAAAACTCAGGCTCATCAAGGCTACCATCAAAATTGGGTTTCCAGTCCACCGTGCCCTGGCCCAGCTCCGTCAATAAAACTTCAGCATAACTCGCCAAACGTGACTCTGTATAACGCATGGCAGCAAATGATTTCGGGTCATCCGGTGCACCCCAGTTGCCCTGCCCATCAACTAACGGATAGCGGTAAGAAAACGGCTGCGCCATCAACACCATGGCTTCATAACAGGCACTGTCACCGTGTGGATGATATTTGCCCAATACATCACCAACGGTACGTGCCGATTTTTTATGTTTGGATGACGCATTCAAGCCTAATTCAGACATGGCATAAACAATGCGGCGCTGTACTGGTTTTAAACCATCACCGATAAACGGTAAAGCGCGGTCTAAAATAACATACATGGAATAATCCAGATACGCTCTTTCTGTAAATTCTGCCAGTGGCAGTTTTTCGATGTTTTCGAATTCTAGTTCTGCTTGCATGTTCGTTGTCGCTTAAATAAATAGTGGATAGTGAATTTTAAAATCATTTACCAATTACAACAGTATAGTTTTAGTTTTTAACTATTCACTATTAACTATTCACTGTTTTTATAGTCCCTAAACCCGGACATTAGTGCCTTAAAATCCTTCGGTTTATATTTTTTAAACCCTGCCTCATCAACAAAAACATAATCGTAATAAATATCAGACTGGACTTTATTAATATCGTTACACCATTCACGCAGTCTTTCCATCTTAGGAGGCACATCCAGGTCTTGTTGTCCTTTGGTTTCAACAATAACCACTAAGTTCGAAGAACACTTAACAATAAAGTCAGGGTAATAATTTGAGATATTGCCATCGGCATTGACATAATCAATCTGAAAATGCACTGCAAGGTAGTTTTTTCCATAGGAAATAATATCGTCACATTCTTCAAGAAATGCTGCAAACTGCAATTCTAGGTGACTGTCACCGATGATTTTATTAAAAATACTTTTCTTTGGAACAATATAACCCTGCTCCTTAACCACAAAAGGGCGAGTTTTCTTTAGCTTAATAAATCCTTTTATCTTTGCATCACCTTTATCCCGAACCGTCAGCGCGTTAATCTGTTTTATAAATGTTTCTACCAGCGTTTTACTCACCTCCAGTTCTGATAAATTGCGCAAGGTGTTCAAATTGTCAAGATCAACAGCCGTTTCAAACCCGGTGTCAAATAAATCATTCTGGATAAACGTCTTCACCTTCGGGTACAAAACATCATAGCCGCTAACCAGCCGTAAATCCTTCATAATGATTTGTGAGAAGTAACCAATAACAGAGCGATAATCACTAACAAGAGCAGAGTCCAGCAAAGTTGTATGATTAATCTCACCACTGGTAATATCTTTGAATACAATCTCCCGTTTTTCTTCTTCAGTAAATGTTTTGTATTCCACCTTTTTAAAACTAAAACACTCGGTATCCAGGTCTGACAGGTTCTTATACTCACGGTAAATTCTTGCCGTTAAAACCGGGATTTCAATATCAAGATTCTCAATATCCTTAGCCGTATTTTCATTATCGATTTCAACTATAATCGGTGTTTTGGGTTTGGTTCCTTCGCCCATGGCTTTACGCTCAAGTTCCACTCCCTCAGATTGAATAGACTCAACAAAATCCATAAAAGCATCCGTACCCACCACGCTGACCCATTCTTTTATCGAGTCGGCTTCCACATCATTACCGGGATACATTTTGCGCAATCCTCGTCCCAGTGTTTGCTCTGGCAAAATATTACTTTTGGCTGAATAAGCGCGTAAGCCCACAATCGTGGTCACATTTTTTACATCCCAGCCTTCTTTTAACATCAACACAGAAACAATGGCTTTGTAAGGACTCTCCCAGCTATCAATATTATTTGACTGCTTGCGTAAGTGTTCCAGCTCCTCTTTTTTCTTGCCGCTAGTCGCCTCACTCACCTCACCGTTATTTTTAGTATGAATCACCAGCACGGCATCTTTTAATTCCGGGTAGCTTGCTTCCATATATTGTGCAACATCATCACAATTTTTAGTGTCATCGGTCATCACAAACAAGATGGCCTTCCTGTCCATTTTTTCATGCTCTTTGTATGCCTTACGCCACTCCTCGAACCCTAAATTCAAATAATCGGCGTACTTCTCGGTATAACGTGAACTTTGCCGTTCAGATAATTTGGCGCGACTGGCAGAATCAGGCAACACAGGATGTTTCACCACGTTTTGAGAAATGGCCTCAACCAACGGGTAATCGGATACCGTCTGTACAAAAATCGCACCGTTATTGTGTTTAGGTGTGGCGGTTACATCTATTTGCAGGCTAAGAAAACGGTCTTTATGCTGTAGGCGGTGATGAATATCCTGTATTGATTTGAACCATGCCATTTTGGGATCATGAATATGATGCGCCTCATCATTCAGCACCACCAGCTCATCAATATCCCGCACAATACACCCGAGATCGACTTTAGAATCAGTGGTTTTCCCAACCGGTTTTTTGCCTAAAAAATAGTCCATGGTATCTTCATCATCCGCCGATGGCTCAACATCATTACCAGAATAAATACGGTGAATATTGCTTAGAAAGATATTGCCTGTTTTACGGGTAATATTAACCTCATCCTGAATATGCAAAGTCAGTTGAAAATCATCCCGCCAGTTGACACCTTCATAACCATTGTCAGGCAATACTGGATCTTCAAAGAAAATCCTGAGTCCATCAAAATCCGCGCGAATCCGATCCAGCACAATGATATTCGGCGTAATCAGCAGAAAGTTCCTCGCCAGTTCAGAACCTTCTTCATACAGTTTATGAAAATAACACCAGGCCAGAATCAGGCTCATCACCTTGGTTTTACCCGAACCCGTCGCCATTTTAATTACCAGACGCAACCACGACTCATCAAACATATTGGCAGACACCGCACCCGATGAATCAAAGCGAATCAGATCATATTTATCTTTCGCCTTAACCACATCATAAAGATAAACCACTGTCTCAAGCGCTTCACGCTGGGCAAAATAATACTCAAAGGTTGCCATTGAGCCGTCAGCTTTGGGCATTAAATGTTCACGATTAAACCACCAGTTAAGCAGGTGAATGCTGGTACTGGTCGCGCCCTCATAACCACTCTCACGCCATGTTTTAACTTTTCTGCGTAACTCATGCACCAGCGGCGGTAATAATTTTTCATAGGAGGATTCACGCAAAGCTTCATCCGCAGGAAACCAGCGTAGATCCGGCTCAAGGATGGCGTGGGGTGAATTGGGGAAATCAGGATGTAATGCCATAGTGACTACCTATAAAAGCGGCATCTGATTGTCGAGTGGAGGATAAAAGACCCCAATGATGACAAAGGGATTTTTAGCCCAACCATGAAATTGCCTGGTTGTACCCAAAAACAAAGAAAGGTCTTTATTAGAAAATTCATCGATATATTTTTTCTTAACCAATTTCAATGCCTCGGTTTATTACCCTCTGTTTGCTTCAAACAATTCCAGTACAACATACCAATTTCCCAGTCCTCAATCATCAGCGTACTTTCTCTGCCGTTACAATCCTGAAACCTGTAGGAAAATTTATACGGCAACTTATCAACAATTAAAAACTCTTTTTTCAATTCCTCTTCAGTCTGAAACAAGGATAATTGGCTGGCTTTGGCTTTAAGAAGCTCAAGGCTTTCACTGCTCCATTCACGCGCAGTTTCTTCTATCACTAAATCCAGAATTTTAGTTGGCTTGAAAATAGCAATTGATAGTTCATTGTTATTAGCCTTTTCGATAAGATCGGTCAGGTCTGAGTAAACATTATTATTGCCAAACACTATGTCCTTACGCTCTGCCCATCCTTGTTTTGTCCCTATAGGTTCTCCAATTAATTCCACTTTATCAATATCTGTTATTTTGTAGCTTTCCGGGCGCGGGTCACTGTCATTTTTAATCAGTGGTGCTTCCATCCATTGATATTTTTTGTATCTATTGTCGTAGTCCAGCTTTCTAAATGGTAACGGGTAAATGCGAACCCAATTTCCATCATCAAGAATGCCTGCGGTGCAAACCAGTTCGTCGTACTTTTTTGATAGTGTTGGATATGTTTTAACCGTAATAAATATTTTCGCATCCTGCTCATATATGACAAATCCTGATATTATTTTTATTCTTCATATAATCACTAACGCAGTGGCGGTGACAGCAATGATGTTCCTTTTCAAAACAGGTTAGTGCAATTCGTTTATGCTCTTTAAATAATTGTTCCAGGGTTTGCAAACTTCCTTTATTTTGAGGCAGCGTCTTTCGATAGGCCTTGAAGAGTTTCTCGTAATCAGCGGCTGAATTTAATTCCTGACGCATCTCAGAGCGTATTCCCAGATCAGGCATGTGTAAATATTCAATGCCTAGTTTTGGCAACAATCGACTGAGGATGCCTTTCGAAAAACCAAATTTCCGGCTCAACGGATTCTTGCGAACATCGCATAATAAACGTACATCATACTTAAGCAATTGGTTAACATAAGACTCAAACGAAAGACCTTCATAACCAATTGTATAAATAACTTCTGCTTTACTCGCTAACTTATTTTTTTCTGCACTGACTTTTTTATATGAAGCTTCATCCAGAACCTCAGTGGCAATCTTGCTACGGGTGGCATAATAGGGATAACGCTCATATACATACGTTATCAGTTTACCACCGCGAAGCCCTTTGAATTGCTTTGCGAACTGATCAATTTCACCAAGAACATCATTGCTTAAACACGCACCTGGTTTTGCCCGCAAACTAATGCTTTTCGGTTTTTCTTCCAGCCAGCCAAATGATTCCAGCAACTCAATGTCGGACTGAGCCTGAAAAGAATAACAACCATAGTGGTAGGGAACAAAATCGTAATACGAGAAGCCCGCTTCTACTTGCGACAAAAACAACAGTTTCTGGAAATCTATTTTTGATAAGCACCCCCCTGCCATTTCCAACAATAACAGCAAAAAACGCTGTCGATAGAACTTGGGGATTTTAGGCATTGTCATATCGTCACCTCAATAATCTTCATGGTATCGTTGCCGAAAATATCGACTACTTTAACAGCTATTTTACGCCGTCCGGGAACACACTCCATAAAAGCGCTTTTCATTTCCAGTGAGCGGTCTTTTTTGGTGCGAAAACTCTGCCATTCATTTTCAAACACATAATCACCAGTCCAGACTTCCTCGGTCTTGCCGCTTATCTCATTTTTCACGCGCAGAATTTCCTGCTTCGATTCAAAATCAAAATCCACCGACCAGTAATCAATCCAGTCCGTCCATTTTTTGGTGAGCACTTCACGGCTGATTATGCCGTCTTTGTCCCTGGCTATTTTAACCACCTGTCCCTGATCGACAATCACTCTGGATTTTTTGTTTTTCAGGCTGCTATCGGCATCTGCCGCATCCTGGGAGTAAAACACCGAGAAGTCGGTTAGCTCCATGGCAATGCTGTTCTTGCCCTTACTATTTTTCCTGGCGCCTTTACCAAAGTGCGGTTTCACTTCAATAAACGACACATCGTGGAATACCACCTGATTTTTCTCTACTGCCCGCTTGTCAAACACATCACGGGGAATGTATTTCATCACAAGGTTTATGCCTTTGCTTTTGGCCTCGTCCTGAATAGAGGGAAACAAGCCCATCTCAAATTCAAAACCGAGAATATCGACTTTGGTGATGTGTTTTTGACGGCACTCCAGAATAATTTCCTCAACAAACAAACGAGTAACGGGCAGATTAACCGGCCCCACCGCCACCAGCCTTCCCGCTTTTTTACCCTGAAAGCTATTAAACTGGCTCACCGTTTCAGCATGGTAAGCATGCAGGATCAAATCTAAAAACGCCTTTTCCTTAACCTCCAGTTGTTGCTGCTTTTCAGTTTCGCGTAGATCAGGATTAATGCCGATGTAATGCTGGCGTTCGTATTTGCCCAGGTTAAGAATTTCAAAAGCTCGCCAGCTTTTGTCTTCGGTTTTGAGTTGGCGTTGTACGCCGATTAGTCGCTTGCGAGTGGTGTGGATGGCGAATTTGCCGAGGTCTGAGGCTATCCATTTTCGGTTGAGTTTTTCGGCAACGGCTGCGGTGGTGCCTGAACCGGCAAAAAAATCTGCTACTATGTCGCCTTGGTTGGAAGAGGCTTTGATGATTCGTTTAAGAAATTTTTCCGGTTTCTGAGTAGCATACCCCAAATTTTCGTTAGCCATAGGGTTTACAAAATTTATATCAACCCAAACATCATCAATAACCACTCCTTTCGTTTCTGATAAGTATCTTTTGTAACTATAATTCGCTCCTTCTTTTTTAGGGTACAAAAGTCTATTGTCATTTCGTAGCTCTTCTAATTTTTCAGTCGAATAAGTATTTAAGTCTGAAATACGGTACTTACCTCGTCCATCATTATCATCATGACTAAATCTTTTTAAGTATTCAGTACTATACGGTAAATACTGTCGATTAAATGTATAGTCACGAGAACGTCTATAAAGGAAAACAGTATCCTGATTAGCAGGAAACTTTCTTGATATTGCTTTGCTGCTTCCAGTGCTTGAAGATCGGCGCCAAGAAATAGAAGCAAGGTGATTCCCCTTCCCAAAAACCTCATCCAAAACCAACCGAATATAACTATTCACCCGCCAATCACAATGCACATAAATACTCCCATCCTCCGAAAGCAAATCCCGCATCAGCACCAGCCGTTCATAAATCATACTGATAAACGAATCAGCTCCTTTGCCCCAGGTATCCCGATAGGCAATCTCTTCCAGCACATTGGGTTTTTTAGTCAGGGTCTCGCCACCAATCTCAATATCCATGGAAAAATCCGCGCCCACATCAAACGGCGGATCAATATAAATCAACTTGATACCGCCCTGTTTCTCTATCTCTTCACGCAATGGCCCGTTTTTAAGCGATGACAAAATCAGTTTGTTATCACCCCAGATCAGTTTATTGTTCCAGCCTTTTATCTGCCTGCCACTGTGCTGGTCAAATAGATCAGCTTGCAATGCCACAACCTCTTCTGCTCGTGGCTCATCCACCTGCTCGATCACCTGAAACGGCAACACCACATTACACACATCACCACTCTTGCCGTTCCATACCAGCTCAACTTCCTTCTTGTCCTCAAACAATAAAAAGCGATACTTCTCCGGCAACGACTTACCCACCTCAAGGTGTTGGATGATATCTCTTATCTCATTATCAGTTAGCTTCATTTTGTTGGGTCTATGCCATATTGAGTGGGTTCTTTTTTATTTTTTACATTCCACAAAGTAAAGTAAGGAGATGCTTCTTGCACTATTAACCGTCATTCCTGCATGTTTTTAGCAGGAATCCATTCATCAGGCAATAGATTCCCGCTAAAAACATGCGGGAATGACGGGGCGGGTAATTCTGGGGTCATAATAAAAAACCACTTAATGTGGCATAAACCCATTTTGTTTTTTCTCCAGCCCCAGGAGGCTGACCGGGTCACCAACCCCTGCCGAGTTATAAATTTTCCCAATAATGGAACGGCAAAAGAATACCTTCCATGCCGGTTTTTAAAAACAAGTCCTTGCGTGCTTAATGCTCCTAACATTTGATTGACGTGACTACTGGAAAACGGCTTATCTAAAACTTTTTTTGAATTTTCTACTTCCAGGATTCTTTGCTGAGAAAGAAGGCGTGTAAATTCTTTTCTTTCATCTTGCCGACCCGCTAAATATGGCGGGGTATGCTATGTTTACTTGTAAGACTAAGTTTAGTTAAAACACTAAATTTAGTCAGTCATTTAATAGAGACTAAATATCGTAACTTGAAACTTACAACTTAAAACTGTTTTTTTATATTTCTGCCAAAGCCCCCTTCTGCTCAAGCCAGGCTTTGCGATCTGCTGCACGTTTTTTTGCCAGCAGCATATCAAGCATACTGTGACTGGCATTGCCTTCGCCCAGGGTGAGTTGTACCAGCCGCCTGGTATCGGGAGCCAGGGTGGTGACGCGTAGCTGCATCGGGTTCATTTCGCCGAGGCCTTTAAAGCGCGTGACGGTGACTTTACCGCGTTTTTTTTCGGCTTCTATACGGTCTAATATACCCTGCTTTTCAGCTTCATCGAGGGCGTAATAAATGTCTTTAGCAACATCAATACGAAACAACGGCGGCATGGCGACATAGATATGCCCGGCCTCAACCAGCGGTCGGAAGTGGCGCAGAAACAAAGCGCATAATAAGGTTGCTATGTGGTAACCATCCGAATCGGCATCGGCAAGAATGCAGATTTTCCCATAGCGTAAATCTTTTAAATCAGAAGAGCCGGGGTCAACACCTATGGCTATGGAAATATCGTGCACCTCCTGTGAGGCTAATACCTGATCATGTTCCACTTCCCAGGTATTTAAAATCTTTCCACGCAGTGGCATGATGGCCTGAAACATTCGGTCACGTGCCTGTTTAGCGCTGCCGCCAGCGGAGTCACCTTCAACCAGAAATAATTCTGTGCGGCTTAAATCCTGTGACGAGCAGTCGGATAACTTGCCGGGCAGTGCCGGCCCACTGGTGATTTTTTTACGAATAACTTTTTTACCGGCACGTAAACGCTTTTGTGCATTTTCAATCGCCAGCATGGCAATGGATTCACCGGCTTCGGTATGTTGATTCAGCCATAAACTAAAGGCATCTTTAACCACACCGGAAACAAAGGCCGCACATTCACGCGAGGATAAACGCTCTTTGGTCTGCCCGGAGAATTGCGGGTCGGCCAGTTTGACGGACAGTACGTAACAAACTTTATCCCAGACATCTTCCGGGCTTAATTTCACCCCGCGAGGTAACAGGCTGCGAATCTCACAAAACTCACGTAAGGCTTCGGTTAAACCGGTACGCAAACCATTAACATGGGTGCCACCTATCGCTGTCGGAATCAGGTTGACATAAGATTCAGTGGTTAACTCACCGCCTTCAACCTGCCAGGTCAGTGCCCAATCAACCGCTTCGGTAGAGCTGGCCATACTGCCAACAAAGGGTTCTGCTGGCATACATTCGCGTTCAAATAAGTTCTCGCCCAGATAATCGGCCAGTCCGCCTTCATAAAGCCAGCTTTGGCTTTCATTATTTCCGGCACCCGATTTTTCCTCAGTAAAACTGACCTCCAAACCCGAACACAATACCGCTTTGGCACGTAACACATGTTTTAATTTGCTAATCGAAAACGTGGCTGTATCAAAATATTTATGCTCCGGCCAGAAATGAATTTTGGTGCCGGTATTGCGTTTACCGACTGTACCAGTCTTTTTTAGCTTGCTGGTTTTTGCGCCAAAGGCAAACGCCATTTCAAACACTGCGCCTTCACGTCGCACTTCCACCAAAACTTTAGATGACAATGCATTAACCACCGACACGCCAACACCATGCAAACCACCGGAGAATTCATAATTTTTATTGGAAAATTTTCCGCCGGCATGTAAACGGGTAAGAATGACCTCCACCCCGGGAATGCCTTCTTCAGGATGAATATCCACCGGCATACCACGTCCATCATCGGTGACGCTGATGGAACCATCTTTATAAAGCACCACATCAATTTTGCTGGCGTGGCCGGCAATGGCCTCATCAACACTGTTGTCGATAACTTCCTGCGCTAAATGATTAGGTCGGGTAGTATCGGTATACATGCCCGGTCGTTTCTGCACCGGCTCCAGACCGGTTAATACCTCTATCGACGAGGCATCGTATTTATTCATGTTGCGTCATATCCTGCTTATTAAACCTGGTGAATTTTAAGTTTTACGTTTTGTAATTACTCAGCATCACCAATAAAAGAAACAGATTCACCAGTAGTAGCACAAGGATGTGCTACTACTGGTAAAGCATTTTTTAACAAACCGTAAAAAATTGAAACTCGTTGAGTAGTTACTACATTTTAAGCTTCAAGTTGCGCAGATTTAACCGTTTTTACTTACAACTTACAACTTAAAACTAACTTTCGTGTTGAATAAAACATTTGTATCTATAAACTGCAACAAATATGCCCTCTTTCAAAGCCCCAGCCAACCCCCTTGATGCCTGCGACCCGTCGCTTAATGCAACCGTCTCAGCATCTGCCGGCAGCGGCAAAACCTGGCTACTAATCACCCGTATTGTACGTCTGCTGATTGATGGCGCACAGCCGGGAAATATTATTGCGCTCACCTTTACCCGCAAGGCTGCGGGTGAAATGCAAATGCGGCTGAATCAACGCCTGTATGAAATGGCAACCGCCGAAGAAGAAGAGCTGGACAAGATTTTGCAACTAATCGGCTGCAACAACGATGCATCAACAAAAACCCTTGCTGCTGGTCTTTATGAAAAACTGATGCACAGTCTGTATCCAATACGTATTCAGACCTTTCATTCATTCTGTCAGGATATTCTTAGCCGTTTTCCACTGGAAGCGGATATCCCACCTGGCTTTGAATTACTGGAAGATAGCAGCCTGCTGGAACGCCAGGCATGGCAGACCTTGTTTGATAACGCCGGTTTAAAAAACAAATCGACTTTAAACCAGCAACTGGATTTTATTATGCAGGTGTGCAACGGCCCGGATAACACCTTAACCGCACTTGGCAGCTTTCTGGCTCATCGTAGCGACTGGTGGGCTTATACCGCGCACACGCAAAAACCGGTTGACTTTGCCTGCAAGCAACTCAGCAATTTTTTGCAGATTGATAAAACCTTCATCGACGGCACACAAGAACCCATCACTGCGTTCCTTAATAATGAACTGAACACACAAAAATTAAAAATATTCGCCAATCTGCTGTGCGAAGTTAAAAATAAAACCAGTGAAAAACATGCGGCCAGTATCAACCTTGCGCTGCAATCTGCCATTGACAATAAACCCAGCGACAATGAACTCGCCTTCGAGCTGATTAAATCTGCCTTTATAAAAAAAGACGGCGACATACTGGTGCAGGGTCGTAAACACACCGATGCCCTCGAAAAGAAACTGGGCCCGGAAAATGCTGAGTCTTTTATCGAATTTCATCACGAGCTTGCTAACAAGATACAAAATGTTAGCGAGCAATTAAAACGCCTGCTCACCTTAAAAATAAATAAAGCCTGGTATTTTGCAGGTGACAGTTATGTCGAAATATTTCAGCGACTAAAAAAAGAAATGCGCTTGCTGGATTTCACCGACCTGGAATGGAAGTGTTATCAATTATTGCAACATGCGGACAATGCACACTGGGTGCAATATAAAATCGATCAACGTATCGACCACCTGTTAATTGATGAGTTTCAGGACACCAACCCCACACAGTGGCATTTGCTGTCACCGATACTGGAGGAAATTGCTGCCAACCCAGAGCAACGCCCACGCAGTGTTTTTCTGGTGGGCGACGAAAAACAGTCGATATACAGTTTCAGACGAGCCAACCCTGCGCTACAGGCACAGGCTAGTCAGTGGTTAGCGGATAACCTGTCTGCAAAAGCAACACCACTGGATTTCTCACGACGCTCATCAATGGCCATTATTCATTGTGTCAATCAGGTCTTTGAACAGGACGCTGTCAAAGCCATTATGACAGGATACACTACGCACGATACGCATCTGAGCACATTACCGGGGCGTGTGCAGCTTTGTGACCTGTTTGTAGAAAATGAGGAAAAAGAGCTTGATTCGATACAAACTGTCACCTTCCGTAACCCGTTAACCCAACCCAGAGAAAGTTCAGTTACAACCCTAAGACATAAAGAAGCGGACTATATCGCCAAACAGATTTTACAACTGGTCAGTAAACTCGCACTCATTACTGACAATGAACAAGTTCGCCCGGCTGAATATGGCGATGTTCTGATATTAATGCGCAACCGCACCCATATCGACATTTATGAAGATGCCTTAAAACAACACAACATTCCTTTCATCGGCAATAAAAAAGGCGGGCTGCTAGATAATCTGGAATGTCAGGATTTAATCTGTTTACTTAACACGCTGATTACACCGTACAACAATCTTGCCCTGGCACAGATTTTAAAATCACCGATATTTAATGCCAGCGATGAAGATTTGATTTTACTGGCGAGTCATAAACACAGTACACACTGGTATGAACGATTGTTGCAACTGGTTGCAGCCTCAAACGAAGCAGACTCAACAGAAGCGGGCAAAGCAACAGGGGTACCGCATTTCAGCAAAGCATTACCCAGGCCGCTACCCAAACCACTACTCCGTGCAGCCAAACTGTTACCACGCTGGCAAAAGCTGGCAGAACAACTGCCAGTGCATGATTGCCTGGATAAAATTTTCTCTGAGGGCAATATTATTCAACGCTACATTGCTGCCAACAAACAGGAAAACAAACAAAAAGTTGCCGCTAACTGCCAGCGCTTTCTTGAACTGTCACTGGAAACTGATAGTGGACGCTACCCCAGCATCACCCGTTTTCTGCAGCGATTAAGCCACCTGAAAAATTATTCTGCAAACCCGCCGCAAGAACCGCTGGCACAAAGCAGCTACTCCCGCGTCCGTCTGATGACCATTCACGGCAGCAAAGGTCTGGAAGCACCGATTGTATTTTTAGCCGATTGCAATAGTACCTCTGCCAATAGAAATGCCTACGCCAGCCTGGTTCGTTGGCCAGCAAATAAATCACAGCCAGTCAATTTCCAGTTGCAACTAAGTAAACAGAACACCGATCAGATAACGCAAAAACTGCAGCAGGAAAAACTCGATGAGCAGGCGCGTGAAGAATTAAACTTACTTTATGTCGCACTCACCCGCGCCCGTGAACAGCTTTATATCAGCGGTGTTGCCAGTAGCAAAAAGCAGACAAATAGCTGGTACCAGATTATCAGCAGTGGTTTAGCGAGTTTTGAACTGGCAGAAACGGTCAGTGATGGTGTCGGCTGCAAAATATACCAGCACTTACATTATGATCAAAACAAACTTACTAAGCCAGCAGTGGATAATTTACCAACTAAAAACTCATTTGTAATAGACGAACGCTTATTAGCCCCACTTAAAAACACTGCAACCCCTTCTTTTATGATCGCACCGAGCGTGAACACTGAAACGTACAATACAAGTGGGCTGCCAGAGTTGAATGCAGATCAAAATTCAACTTCATACAACAGCCCACCATACAGCAGCCAGGAAATAGCCAAATGGCGAGGCAACACCATCCATCGCATACTGGAACAACTTTGTAAAACCAACACTTATCCGGCATCAGAACAAATCATTGCCAACATACAACAACAACTAAAAGCAGAAACTGCCCTCAACAAGCCAACATTTATCCCATATCTTGATGGTTGCATAGAAGAAGCCGTTGCTGTGTTTAATCACCCTGAATTTGAAACCATCTTTAACCCCTCGCCTGATAAACAAACGTATAATGAAATGCCTTTGATGTATCTGCAAAGACAGCAGGCGGTTTACGGCATTATTGACAGGCTTATCAAGTCTGATGAAAAAATATGGATAATTGACTACAAATCGCATCTCATGCCAAAGCAATCAACGCAAGACGCTGCTTTGCAGTTTTCAAAACAGCTACATTATTACCGGGATGGTGTTAAAAAATTGTGGCCGGAACACGAAATAAAAACCGGAATTTTATTTACTCACTATAAGGAAATGGTCTGGGTTAATTAATTACTAATTACTAATTACTAATTACTAATTACTAATTACTAATTACTAATTA
>CAYQXD010000070.1:0-15534 GCA_964421315.1 uncultured Thiotrichaceae bacterium
TTTTACTGCCGACTGATAACTGCCGACTGCCAACTTCTCTTTTGTGTCGAAATCAACCATTAAGTAGTTAGAAATATTTTATTTCACCAGTGTATTTAAATCGAATATTGGTAATAAAATACCCAGAACAATCAGCAACACCATCATACCCATAGTTAGAATAATCACCGGTTCTAAAATACCGACGATATAAGCAATCAAAGTCACCTGTTCTCGCTCTAACTGCACAGACGCTCGCTCCAGCATCTCTTCTAACTTACCGCTGTTTTCACCACTGGCAATAAGCTGCAAGGTCATTGGCGGAAACAACTTGCTGTGATCAAGTGCGTTTTTAATACCACTGCCTTCACGCACTCGATCCGTTGCCTGCAAAATTGCTTCACGCATAGGCAAATTGGCGACCACTTTTGCTGAAATCTTCATGGCTTCAATAACAGCCACCCCGCTACCGGTCAGAATACTGAAGGTACGAGTAAACATTGCCGCATTCAAACCGCGCACCAGACGCTGGATAATCGGTAAATGAAATAGAAACATATGGTATTTCATAACAAAAGCCGGGCGTGTCAATAATACCTGAAAACCAATCACCATCGCTATAGTCACAAGTAACATCAACATGCCGTAATCAACCACAAAATCACTGATTGCAATCAAACTTAAGGTAAGCCCAGGTAGTGTCTGGCCGGTATCTTCAAACACAGAAACCACCTGCGGCACGATACTTGTCATCATAAAAACCACAATGGCTACAGCAAATAAGGACAAAAATGCGGGATAAATTAATGCCTGCCTGACCTTACCCTGAATTTCCTGTCGGCTTTCTGTGTAATCGGCCAGCCTTTCCAGTACGGTATCCAGATGCCCTGATTGCTCACCGGCATCAACCGTAGCACGATATAATTCGGGGAAAACTTTCGGGTAATCAGCCAGCCCGACTGCCAGTGAGTGACCTTCCAGAACCCGCGAGCGAATAGCAAAAAGCATACTTTTTATGCGAGGTTTTTCTGCCTGGTTAGCAACTGCGGCAAGGGTTTCATCTAACGGCAAAGCTGCCTGAATCAGGGTGGCCAGTTGCCTGGTTAACAAAGCCAGCTCTGTAGTAGAGATACCACGCTGAAACAAACGCAAACCAGCCGCACCACCACTTCGTTTACTTTGCGCTTTTTGATGACTCTCAGTTATCTCCAGCGTCATCAAACCTTTGTCACGAAGCATCTGGCGAACCTGGCGAGCGGTATCGCCTTCAACTACGCCTTTTTTCTCTTTGCCTTTTGCGTCTAGCGCAATGTAGTCAAAAGCTGCCATGAGCAGCTCAATGAAAAGTGAAAAATGAAAAATGAAAAATGAAAAGCGTAAAACACACAGTCTTTACTCTTGTTTGTATGTTTTTAATCTTTTCATTTTTCATTTTTCATTTTTCACTTTTCATTACGCGCTACGCGCGTCAGTCGTCCCGGCTAACACGCAAAACTTCTTCCAACGAAGTATTGCCAGCTAGTATCATACGCTTGCCATCCTGGCTCAAACTGGTGGAGATAGTTCTTGCGTAGTCTTCCATAACCTGTTCACCTTCACCCTCATGTATCATGTTTTGCAGTTGGTGGTCTATAGGAATAAATTCATACAGACCACTGCGTCCAATGTAGCCCTGGTGGTTACATTTGCTGCAACCTTCCGCACTATAAATCACCGTGCTGTCACTGTCTTCCATACCCAGCCACTCACGTTCTTTTTCGGTTATTTCATGTGGTTTTTTACAGTGCGGACATAAATTTCTTACCAGCCGTTGCGCCATCACGCCAATTAAACTGGAAGCCAGTAAAAACTGTTCTACACCCATATCACGCAAACGGGTAATGGCACCGATAGCGCTGTTTGTATGCAGGGTAGACAAGACCAGGTGACCGGTCAAACTGGCCTGCACAGCAATCGATGCGGTTTCTAAATCACGAATCTCGCCAATCATGACAATATCCGGATCCTGTCGCAAAATAGCGCGTAAACCGCGGGCAAAAGTCATATCGACTTTGGTATTGACCTGAGTTTGCCCGATGCCATCAATATAATACTCAATCGGATCTTCAACTGTTAGTATGTTTCTCGATTTAATATTAAGTATGCTTAAGCCAGCATACAATGTTGTTGTTTTACCTGAACCGGTTGGCCCCGTTACCAGAATGATGCCATGTGGTTTGTGCAATAACTGGTGAAAACTATCATGCACTTCACTCGACATACCCAATTGCTCGAGATCTAACCGCCCTGCCTGTTTATCAAGCAGACGCATGACGACGCGCTCACCATGACCTGACGGTAAGGTTGACACCCGCACATCGACACCGCGACCCGCAACTCGCAACGAAATACGACCATCCTGTGGTAAACGTTTTTCAGCAATATCAAGCTTTGCCATGACTTTAATGCGTGAAATCACCAGCGGTGCAATATTACCTGGCGGCTGTAATATTTCACGCAACATGCCGTCAACGCGAAAGCGAATACGCAGGCGATTTTCAAAAGGTTCGATATGCACATCCGAGGCATTCACTTTTATCGCCTCACTTAATAGTGCATTGATTAATCGGATGATGGGGGCATCGTCATCTGCCTCCATTAAGTCTTCCGGCTCCAGCGTTTCGGCTAACTCATCGAGATCAAGTTCTTCACCCACCCCTTCCATCATAGCCATCGCCTGATCGCTTGCCTGCTCGTAGGTTTGCGCCAGCAAGGCAGAAAATTGTTCGTCTGTAGTCGGGCTTAAGGAAAGTTTTCGACGTGTGATACGGCTAACTTCAGCAATCACCAGGGGATCGAGTGAGTCACGGTGTAATAAATTAATGGTTTTTTCATCTATTTGCCCGATTAACACACCATGGCGCTTGGCAAACGTATAAGGCAATATTTGTGCGGTGAGTGGCTCTGATGCGGTAAACACATCCAACGCTTTATTTTTATCCGGGTTTTCGTCCATTTCGGCAGTATTATTGGCCGTGGTGCTAGCCGCTGGCATTAGAGAAAACCACCGTCATCATCCCAGCCTGAATTGTCATCTATGCCAGAGTCAAATTTTACCTGTGACTTTTCTGTTGTTTGCTTTGAGCGATCAATTTGTTCCATTGGCGGTAATCGTGGTGCCGCGCCATCTAATAAACCGTAACTCTGATTCTCTTCATCATAAGACTCACTTTCAATACCACGCAGGTAGCTGTATTTTTCGTTGGTAACAAATGTCGCATCTTTATGGTCACGCAATATAGTGGGGCGTAAAAAAACCATTAAATTTGCTTTGGTTTTTGTGGTACTTTGGTTACGGAATAAAAAACCAATTAAGGGAATGTCGCCAAGCAAGGGGATTTTGCTTTCACTGTCTGTCACTTCTTCCTGAATTAAACCGCCTAAAACCAGTATGCCACCATCATCGACTAACACGGTAGTTTTAATCGAACGTTTACGTGTTGCAATACCAATCTCTTCCGTGCCTGGAATAACACTGGAGGTTTCCTGCTCAATCACCAGCTGAACGGTATCACCTTCATTAATTTGTGGCGTAACCTTTAGCGTCAACCCCACGTCCTGACGCTCAATGGTCTGAAATGGATTTTGCGGATTCGTACTACCCGTGCCGGTAAAGCTGCCGGTAACAAACGGAATGTTCTGACCAACAATTAACTCTGCCTCTTCATTATCAAGGGTAACTATGGTTGGCGTTGATAAAATATTGGTATTGGTATCATTTTGCAGGGCGCGTAATAACAGGCCATATCGTGCACCAGAACTGGTGGTTGTGCCAACACCAAATGACAAACCTGAAGGGATTGAAGTCAGTGGCGTATCATTTAATATTGCCCCCAATATGGCATCAATACCCGCAAAATTACTAATAGCTGCTGGCACTGAATTGCCACTGGAACCAGTGCCATCAATCGCCAGCCCAACACCCAGATCTTTTGATTTTGTTAAAGTAATCTCAGCAATAATGGCTTCAATTAACACCTGTGCACGACGGATATCCAGTTGCCGAATCACCGCTTTTAAATTCTTAACGGTATTGGTGTCAGCGGTAATAATTAATGCGTTGGTTTCTTCATCAGCCTGGATAATAGCATCCTGACTCACCACGCTACCCAATGTTGCTTTTGCAGCTATTGCTTTGCTTTTTGCGCCCGCTCTTTTTGCGCCCTTCTCTTTTAAGCCGGTTAATATTTTGGCAAGATTTTCTGCCTTGGCATATTTCAGATAGATAACGTGTGTATTGCCACCGCCATCTTCAAGCGGCGTATCCAGATAACCAATGGTTACCCGAATTTTTAAGCGTGAAGCACGATCACCGGTCACCAGAATACTGTTGGTGCGATCATCCGCTGCCAGTCTTATTTTTCTGCTGGCACCTTTCGCTGCTGCGCCCGGATCCAGTGAATTTAAAATCCTCACCAACTCTGAAGCAGAGGCATGTTTTAAAGGAATAATTTCCAGCTCATCACTATCGGGGCGATCAACGCCACGAATAATTTTTAACAAGCGTTTAATGTTACCGGCATGATCGGTAATGATTAAGGTGTTGGTCGGATTGTAAGCCGCCAGATGTCCTTGCTGAGGCACCAACGGCCTTAATATTGGCACTAACTGCGAGGCCGGCACATGGTCCAGACGAACAATTCTTGTAATCAGCTCATCACCCCTGTGTTTTCCATTAGCCGTTACCAGTGGTAACGGACCCTGTTTGGCATTGACTGCCGGTACAATTTTTATTACCGAACCGGTTGGCACTGCAGCGTAACCATGTACCTGTAACACAGAAAGAAAAACTTCGTACACCGCTGCTGGTGTTAGTGTAGTGGCTGAGATCACGGTAACTTTTGCTTTTACCCGTGGATCGATAATAAAATTTTTGCCGGTGAATTTAGAAACGGTGCTGATCAAAGCACGAATATCGGCATCTTTTAAGTTAAGCGTGATTTCATCAGCGATGGCTGGCATTGAAACTAGCAGAGACAGTGCAATGGATAGCAGAAACTTGCGTAGATACTGTCGTTGTTGTATTTGCAAGGTAGACTTAAATAGTTGAACAATAATCATAAAACTTAGCCAGTGTAATTTGTTGCGTATCTACTCAGCCCATCTCATACTGTGTTGTTTAAAAAAATTCACCACGAAGCACACAAAGTACACGAAGAAAAATTATAGCCAATGATTAAACTATATTAAAAATGACATATTGACTATAATTTTACCAAATATGTTTTAAAACTTCGTGTTCTTCGTGCGCTTCGTGGTAGATGTTTTTTAAGATACTGATTAGTTACCTTATTGTAACGAAATACTAAGTGGAACTTCTGCACCATTACGTTTTACCACTATGTTTAAATTTGTTGCTGTACTTAATTGACGTAAAGCCCTAATACCATTTTGTGGATTATCCAGTTTGACCCCATTAATCTGCACAATCACATCATTTCTTTGTATGCCTAATTCAGCAAGCATTTTACCTTTCTTCTGCGGCTGCAGGCGATAACCAATCTGTTTACCTTTCTCTTTGACCACAACAGGCAAAGCGTAATCGCCAAAAGACATCGGATTTTTTAATATATTACGTCTTATTTCTTTTAACACCGCTGCCGGAGACCCTGCACGCGCAGAAAAAGATGATCGACTACCAGTCGACCGGTTTAACCCGCCAACACCACTAATCTTCTGCAGCTTTAAGGTTTCCAGTCGCCCGTTACGTTCAAGCACTACATACTCAGGGTGAATTTCTTTAATTAAAATACCACCCGGCATTTTATCACCAACGCTAAAGATGTCTTCTTTACCGGATCGTCCTTTAGCAATAATAGCACTTGCTCTAGCCATCGGCTTTGCCGCCAACACACCTTTTAAGGTGAGATTAAGTTTGGTTTCTGGTGCCTTGACCGGCTTTTGAACGACTACTTTATCGCTCACTCCAAAAATATTCGCTGTGGTCAATTTATTAAAACTATTTTGCTGAGTTTGCGACTTTACCTGCGTACGGTTTTGTTGTGCCACTGGCACGCTGACTGCATCATCTTGCGGAAAAAAAAGCCAGGTCACTTTGACCAGCAACCAGGCACAGGCAACAACTAGCAACAGGCTCGCGATGACCGCAAGGCGTTGGTTTAATTGTTGCAGCATAGCAGGGCTGTTTAGTTGCGTAATCAGTGTGTTAGCCATTAATTCGAAACATAATTTTAAATAACATAAGTATACTGAATTTTAGCAGGTTATTTACAATTACTAATTACTGATTTCGGCAAAAACGATAAATCGCAATCTCACCTAGTAGATTCGGAAACAAATTTATTAACCAGCCGCCCTGTTTATGACGGTGGTCAACAACTAAACGCTGCAAAATTTGAATGCCGTGTTTTTTGCACAACACTTCAAAATCATTAAGCGTGCACAAATGCACATTTGGTGTATTAAACCATTGATGTGGAAGGTTTTTCGTCACTGGCATCATGCCCTTTAAAGCCAGTTGCAAACGCGCACTCCAGTGCGCCATATTGGGAAAGGTGACTATGCCTTCGCCGCCGACTCGCAACATTTCTTCAATCAGTAAATCAGGTTGTTCGGTCGCCTGCAACGTCTGCGTCATAATGACACAATCGAAACTGTTGTCTGCAA
Source organism: uncultured Thiotrichaceae bacterium (assembly GCA_964421315.1). Lineage (GTDB taxonomy): Bacteria > Pseudomonadota > Gammaproteobacteria > SZUA-229 > SZUA-229. The sequence goes on from CAYQXD010000070.1 coordinate 6,646, forward strand.
ACCATGCTTTTAAGCCATCATTTAAATCAGCCTGAATGACATTGATGTTTTTCTCAACACAGTCTTCAATATTAAAAGCATTAATTTCCAGTCCATAACCCAGCACATTTCGGGTATCCCGCAAATACGCCAGTAAGGTGCCATCGCCACAACCTAAGTCAAGCACTTTGGTATCGGCTTTAATCCACTCAGAAATAATCGCCAAATCGGCGCGCAAGCCACCTTCTTCCATAACTGGTGCGGGTTGATACGGCCGGATCACGACAAATCCTCTGCAACATATTTATCAGCAACATGTTTCATGTATGAGCCAAATACGTTCATATAATGTGGAATAGGAATTAAAAAGGCATCATGCCCCTGATTGGCTTCTATCTCGATATAACTCACGCTTTTTTCTGCCTGCAACAGGGCTTTTACTATTTCACGTGAACGCTCGGGCGAAAAACGCCAGTCCGATGTGAACGAAATCACCAGGAACTGCGCACTGGTCTGCTTTAACGCTAATGCCAGATTATCATCGTAATCACCCGCAGGATCAAAATAATCCAGAGTTTTAGTCATTAACAAATAAGTATTGGCATCAAAACGATCAACAAAAGACCGTCCCTGATAACGCAGGTAACTCTCCACCTGAAAATCCACATCAAAACCAAAGTTGAGTTTGCCTTCGCGTAATTCACGACCAAATTTATCGCGCATGGCATCATCGGATAAATAAGTAATATGCCCCAGCATTCGCGCCAGCATTAAACCCCGGCGGGGCACGGTGTTTTTTTCCAGATAATGGCCTTCACAAAAATCCGGATCAGACATAATCGACTGCCGCGCGACTTCGTTAAAGGCAATATTTTGCGCCGACAGTTTCGGCGCGGCCGCAATCACGATGGCATGTTTGATTAAATCAGGGTAATCAATAGTCCACTGCAATACCTGCATTCCTCCCAGGCTACCGCCAATAACCGCGCACCAGTAATCAATGTTGAGCGACTTCATAAAACGGTACTGGCATAAAATCCAGTCCTTAACGGTAACGATAGGAAAATCCGGCCCCCAGTATTTGCCGGTTTCCGGGTTAATGGTATTGGGTCCACTGGAGCCTTTGCAGCCCCCAAGGTTATTAATACAAACCACAAAAAAATGGTTGGTATCTATTGCTTTGCCCGAGCCTATGGCAGAATCCCACCAGCCGGGTTTTTTGTCATCCATACTATGATAGCCGGCAACATGCTGGTCACCCGATAAGGCGTGACAGATCAGCACTGCATTACTGGCATCCGCATTCAATTCACCATAAGTTTCATAGGCAATATCATATTCTGCCAGCGTTTTACCGCACTCCAGCGTTAAGTTTTTAGAAAAATGAATAATTTGGGTTTCAACGATTCCGACAGAATCGTCTGCAATGGTTTCAGGCATTTAGGCTTCATACTCTCGTTATTATGGTGCAGTGTAGTTTGTGCCTGCTAAAGATGCAATCCGTTCTACCAACCACAATAACATACCACCAACAGCGCCCAACAAATGCGCTTCTGTTAATACCCGCCCACCTGCCAACTCTTCTGAGCCGGGCAGGGCTCCGTAAAAAAACTCCCACAGTAATTTGGCGATCAATACTGTTGTTAGTACGTAACCACTGGCAGGATAAAAACGAATTTCACGCAGTGCACCGTATAAAAATAACCCGTGCAAGACACCGGACAAACCCACATAATAGCGAATATCCGTCAGCCACCACCATAAACCGACACTAATCACACCGGCTGAAAGTAAAATAACCAGCAACCATTGTTTAACACTGGCATGTTTACTGAAGAAAATGGCGACAATGGCTAAACCCGCCATATTTAATAACCAATGCGACCAGCTCAAATGTACAATGTGGCCGCTAAATAACAACCAGACCTGCCCCTGCTGTATAAGGTCACGATCAAAACGCCAGTCATTCACCCAGTTAATCTGCAAAACAAGTGAAACAATAAACAGTGTTAACCATAAAATATGGCTGGAATGATACTGGTAATGAAACTTTAATGGTGTCGATTTGGTCATTGTAATAGGCAGCTCGCCCGGCATTTGTTATTATTCTGCGGATATTACAAGATGCTTATCCATCCAGGCAGTTTAAAATAAATTGTAACTACTCAGCGTATTCTTTTCATAAATTACGCTGTGCAATATAGTCATACACACACATTTGGAGTTTTACGTGTTTTATAAATCAAAAATCAGAAACAAACGATATAACAGCAAGCAGCAGGGCTTCACCTTAATCGAAATCATGGTTGTGGTTGTTATTATCGGTATTTTAGCCAGTGTGGTAGTGCCTCGTATTATGGATAATCCGGACAAAGCACGTACTGCAAAAGCAAAAAATGATATTCGCGCACTGGAAAGTGCACTGGATATCTATCGTCTGGACAACTTTGTCTACCCGACCACCGACCAGGGCCTGGAATCTTTAGTAAGCCTGCCCACCTCCTCACCTGAGCCAGCAAACTGGAAACAGGGCGGCTACATTAAAAAACTCAATAGTGATCCCTGGGGCTATGAGTACCTCTACCTGAACCCCGGTGAACACGCTGAAATTGATATTTACTCACTCGGTGCTGATGGTGCTCCGGGTGGCGATGGCCCAAATACAGATATCGGTTCATGGGATCGGAATTAATTGCCACTGCTGCAACTGCTTTTTTCAAATAAACATGAGCAGCAAATAACATGACGGTCAGGCACATGACAGCTAAACAACGCGGTTTCACCCTGATAGAACTACTGGTCGTTGTGGTTATCGTTGCCATATTATTCACCTACACCACACTGGCCATTCGTAGCGATTCTCCTGAGGATTTTATTAAAGAGGAAGCGCAACGACTGCAACGTTTAGTGCAGCTTGCCATGGAAGAATCAATATTACGCGGCGAAGAATATGGCATTGAAGTCTATGTTGATGGTTACCGCTTTCTCCAGTTATCTGACAATCAATGGCAGCCTCTCAGTACTGACAAAATACTACGTGGCCGAAAGTTATCACATGACATAGAGCTGGAAATGCGCCTGGAAGACACAGCCATTTCTATTGCAACCGCCTTAGATCCGCTTTCTGACAAAAAAGTTGAGTTGGATAACAGCCTTGATGAAGTCGAAGAAGATAAAAAAACCACAATCAAACCTCAGATCTATTTATTATCCAGCGGTGAAATCACCCCGGAATTTGATATTCGATTTTATATATTGGGCGTTGAAACCAGCTATATTGTTACAGGACTATTTGATGGCACACTAACAATGAAAAATGAAAAATGAAAAATGAAGAATCTTGTCACCGCTCATTTTTAACACACAAAAAAAATCGTGGTTTCACCCTGATTGAGGTTATGGTAGCGCTCACCATCATCGCCATTTCGCTTACCGCCTTACTCAGCACCTCAGGCGCACAGGCTAACAGCGTCACCTATCTAAAACAAAAAACACTGGCACACTGGGTTGCCATGAACGAGCTGACACAACTACGCATCCTTGGCTCACTGCCCGATGCCGGCGATAAAAAAGGTTCGACCGAAATGGCAAATCATGAATGGTACTGGATACGTACCAGCAAAAAAACAGAACAGGATGATACCCGACAAATCACTTACAAAATCTTTGCCTACAAGGACTATAAAAAAAACCTGACATCACTCATTGGTTATGTCACACAATAACCACACTGCCGTGCCATCGTTTAAACAACAAACCAAACAACAGGGATTCACCTTATTAGAATTAATGATCGCCAGCATCATCTTTGCGATAATGGCGGTTATGGCTTATGGCGGGCTGGATAATGTTATCAGCAACAGCCAGTCATCCAAACAATCACTGCAACGCCTGCAACAAATTCAGCAAAGCGTTTCGATTTTAAACCGTGATTTCAGGCAAATCGTTGCCCGCCCGATACGTGATGAATTTGGCAACACACAAAGCTACCTAACTGCCGGTAACAATATCGACACCCTTGTTGAATTTACTCGCGGCGGCAGGGTTAATCCTGGCGGTTTATTACGCAGCACCTTACTTCGTGTTGCCTACCAGTTTGATGATGAAACCCTGGTTAGACTACAATGGCCTCATCTGGATCGCACTCAGGAAATGGAACCAAAAAAAACCATCCTTATCGACAAACTCGAAGAATTCACTATCCGGTTTCTTGATGATAAAAGCGAGTGGCAGGAACAATGGCCGCCGCTAAATGCCGTACCTGGAGCGACAGCGCCCCATCCACTAGCAATAGAGATTTTATTGCAGTTAAAGGACTGGGGCGAAATCCGGCGCCTATACAAAATTGATTTATAATCACCGCCATGCCTCATTCCCCATGTAAATCACCTGCTAAAAAAACAGGCCGCTTTTGTAGTCATGTTACCAACAGTCGCCAGCGGGGTGTTGCCATCATCACTGCCTTATTAATTGTCACGCTTGCGACTACCGTCAGTATCACTATTGCTACCCAGCTACAACTCGATGTCCGCCGCACCGGCAACATGATTGCCACTGACCAGGCACATATTTATTCTGTACTTGCTGAAGAAACCCTGCAGGTGATTTTACGCGATGACGATTTATACAAGGGTTTTATCGAATTGCTTATTAAGGAGGGTATAACAAAACAACCCTTGTTTATCGATAACGCAGCTATTACTGCTGAAGTCACCGACCTGAACGCCTGCTTTAATATCAATGCTCTGGTCAATAAAAACGGTACAATCAATGCCGTACACGAGGCAAGGCTGAAACGATTATTTGAAAACCACGGCATTGCTACCAACTTACTACCAGCAATAGCTGACTGGATTGACCGGGATCTGAATACCAAAAGTGCAGGAGCTGAAGACGGTCATTACATGAACCTTGAAAAACCTTACCGCACAGCACAATCACCGCTTTACAGCATCAGTGAATTACGTCTAATAAAAGGTTTTGAAGATGAAAAAGTCTATCAGGCCATTACACAATTAGTAGAAGGAACCCTGGACAAAGAATCAGGACGGTTTTCAGGCCCCGAACTCTGCGCCTTTAAAACCACCACCAACAACGAACCCTTCAACATCAATATCAACACAGCCAGTGCTAAAGTGCTAAAATCACTGGCTATATCAGACGAACAGGTAGAGAAAATACTGCAGCAACGTACTGATAGTGCATATAAACAAATACCAATAGATATCTTCACCGAAGCCAATAATGATAACCTTGTATTTGAAAGCAGTTATTATTTACTTAAATCAAAAGTCGTCATCGGCAATGCCAGCAAAGTGATGTATAGCATTATTCACTGGGATCCGGCAAAAAAGCAAACAAAAACGATTTCCCGTACGCAACGAGCAATGTAACAACAACTGAAGCATGAGCGAAACCCTATTAATTCATTACAATATAGAACACGCACAACAGGCGACCTGGGCACTGTGTAATGATGCCGGTGAGCTTACGGGAAAAATTAACACCGGTGAACTTGATGAGCTTAGCAAAATTACCGCTGGTGTTCCTGCTATCGTATTACTAAACAGTCAATGCTTGCACATCAATCAATTGCAATTACCAACCAGCAATCAACAAAAAATGTTAAAGGCCATTCCTTTTGCTATTGAGGAATTCATTGCAGAGGATATTGAGAACTTTCATTTTGTTATAAGCAAAAACAAACACAGCAAGCTCACTGCTGTTGTTGGTATCGACAAAATTACTCTACAAAATATACTCCAGATTTTTAAACAAGCCAACATAACAATTGAAAAAATCATTCCCGACGTTTTATGCCTGGCAGCCAATGAGCAACAATGGGTTTGCCTTAACTACCTGGATACGACATATTTACAGACAGACAGATTAAATGGCATGGTGCTTGCGCACGATGTACTACCCTATATTATTAACAACAAACTTCAAAAAATAGCCTCGACCGCAACACAGCAAACATTACCAGAAAAAATTCTGTTGTTTACCGAGCAGGAAAAACCCAACGCATTTGAGCAACTGCTACTGGACGATTTAAACGAAAACCAGCAGTCTGACAACCAGCTGCTAGAGAAAATAAACATCGTTTACAACAAACACCCACTGGTGGTTTTTTGCGGTCATTACAAACAGGCATTAGCACTAAATTTATTACAGCATGAATTTAAAAACAAATCAAAATCTTCCGGTTTATGGTTACACTGGCGACTGGCTGCATCACTGACCGCTATCTGGCTGGTTTTAAGTTTAGCTTTAAGCAATTTTCAGTACGCACAAATAAAAAAAACAAATAACATCACTAAAGCCGAAATCGAAAAAATATATAAACAGGCGTTTCCAAAAAGCCGGAAAATAATCAATCCCCGTGTGCAAATGGAGCAAAAGCTAAAAGAGTTAAAAAGTGGCTCAGGCAACAGTAACAACGGATTAATTTTTTTACTGGCAGAATCTTTTGGTAACTTAAGTTCAAATACAAAAAATATAACGTTGCAATCATTAACCTTTAGAAATAATCGAATGAACATCAGCCTGGAAAGCAGCAACCTTCAGGCCATCGAAAACTTAAACAAAAACCTCAATAACAATAATAAAATACAATCTGAAATCACTTCATCCTCTTCAGAAAAAAATAAAGTGAAAGGTAATCTACGCATAGAAGGACGCAGCTAATGCAACAACCCTTTAAAATCACAGCCTGGCAAATCAAACACTGGTTTAACTCACTACCAGCAAAAGAACAATGGATGGTATCGGCAACCGGCCTGCTCATTTTTGTCACACTATTTTATCTTGTTATATGGGAGCCAGTGCATGTCGGCTTGAAAGCGGAACAACAAAAACAGCAGTCGCAAAAAGAAATTCTAATATGGATGCAACAGGCGGCAACAGAAGTCCGTACTTTACGCGCATCAGGCAACCGCAGCACGGTACGCGACAGCTCTTCTGAAAAACGTCGCAAACCCGCAACACTGGTTATTGAGCAAAGCATCAACAATGCCGGCTTAAAACCATACTTAAGTAAAATAGAATCTTCCGGTAAGGATAGCGCACGAGTAATCTTAAACGATGCTTCATTCAATCAAATACTTGTCTGGTTAAACACACTGGCGACACATAACGGTATCCAGGTGGTGAGCGCAAATATTGAACGCGCCAACGAATCCGGACTAGCCAATGCGCGCTTAACGCTTGAACGCATTTAAGGACATCTAAAAATTCATGATTGACATCTTCGCACTTGAGAAACTCAATAACTTCGTTGCCAGGTTTGTAAATACATGGCTTGCAAATAGCCCACTATTTACTGCGATCTTCGCCTTGTTCTTGAACCTCTCAAGTACAAATCTGCTCAAACAGAGAAGTGGTGCATGGATGCACCGTTATGTCCATGGATGGACGGTATTTCGCAAAGAGCCAGGAAGGCGGTGCGATTAACGCACCAAAGGACGGAATTATTAGATGCCCTTAACTCAAATATAAATGAAAAAAAGAACTTATCTTTTGGTTGCTGTTGCCTCCTACCTTGCATTGTTAACTGCAAGCATACCGGCTAGCCTCGTTACCAACATGGTCAATAAGAGTGGCGCTGCAACCATACAGGGGGCTAGCGGGACACTTTGGAATGGCAAAGCCTATACTATATTAATTAACAATAACATTGAGCTTAAAAACACATCATGGTCTTTCCCCCTATGGAAAGTACTGACGGGGAAAGTAGCTATTAACATAAACAGTCAGTATTTGGAAAATAATGTAAGTGCCGAAATTGGCGTTTCATTTTCCGGCAACTACTTTATCAACAACCTGAAAGCAAAAATATCTGCACAACAAATTGCGCAACTGGCCAACATACCCATGGCGCAATTATCCGGTTTAATAGACATTAATATTGACCATGCATTGTGGCAACAGGGCGAGTTACCATTAGCCAGCGGTGTAATAAACTGGAACAATGCCGAAGTCACCGTTGCCGAAACCGCCTCCCTGGGTAATGTGACCATAACCTTGTCTGAATCAGAACAAAAACTTCTTAAAGCCAATATAGAAAACCAGGGCGGCGACATTAAAATAAATGGCGTTGCAGAACTGCTAGCGGATGCTGACTATGCAGTCGACATCAAACTTTTGCCAACCGCATCTGCCAGCGATAACATTAAACAAAGCCTGGGGTTCTTTGCTATAAAACAGAACAGCGGTGAATATCGGTTAAAACATTCCGGTTCACTCAATAAAATTGGATTAATGTAACCAGTGCCGCGTAACACATAAAGTGTCGCAAGATTGCGTAGTGATTTGGCGTGCCAACAAGGCGTGACTGACGGCGCATAGCAACGCTATATAACAGAAGTCACAACGCAGTTGGCGCGTCAAATAACAAGCAAGATGCGGCAATTTATGTATTACGAGGTACTACATCTATAATGACTAAAATAAATGGCATAAAAGTAACCAGTGAAAATAAGTGCACTTTTTGCACCGGTTCAATCTGTTGCACCTATGTCACCCAACATATTGACACCCCTCGCTCTAAAGAAGACTTTCGTCAACTGTTATGGCAGGTGTCTCACAACAACGTAAAAATATACAAAGATGACGATGGCTGGACATTACTGGTTGATGGACATTGTCAGCATTTACAGATAAACGGCGGCTGTGGTATTTATGAAGCACGCCCCGACATCTGCCGCGACCACACAAATGATTACTGTGAGTACGATGCACCGTCAGAAGACGGTTTTGAATTATATTTTGAAGATTATTTTGATTTATTAAAGTATTGTAAAAAACGCTTTAGGACCTGGGAAAAATTGTAGAGTTTCAGATTTTCCCATTGAACGAATGGCTGATTTCGGTCATTAGAAGACATTAAAGACTAAAATCATCGTCCGCGAA
>CAYQXD010000071.1:0-15346 GCA_964421315.1 uncultured Thiotrichaceae bacterium
TTTGCAATCCTTATTCTGCTGGGGTTTATGGGGAAAAAGTGCGGAAGTCAGGAAAAGAAGCTGTTGTTAAAGCTGCTGACACTGTTGGTCTGGCACGTATGCGTGATGTTAGTTTAAACAAAGATAGTGCTATGCTAGACGAAGAGCAGTGGTTTTTAAGAAGTATCGAGCTGGATAATCAATATGCAATCAACATGGCCACATCTAAAGTGGTTGATGAGTTAATCATAAAACAAATACAGCTAGAGGATCTCTGATTAGGTGCATTTGCGTTCATTATCTGTGGATAAAATTGTTTTTTGTTAGTCCGCTCCTGACCGAACTCAGCCATTCGCCTGAGGAGCTAATCCAACAGGTTCCTGGCGCAGATTAAATAAGGACTTCCCTTTTTAACCAGGTATAACCGCTGCCTGTACGCAGCGTATAGTGTGATATTCAAACATGCCATCTAGTGCATCGTAGGCTGGTTTTAATTTTCTTGTGCCATCATCAACACTTAACAGTGTTTCGTGAATAATATTGATATCCTGATCATTTAAGTCAATAACTTCGTCTAGTTTGAGTTCGCCCTGCTCAATACAGTTGGCAAGATGTGTGTAAACGGTTGAGGTTTTTATATTTCGCGTTATGGCGATAGCCTCTGCATTCAGGCCGCTACGAAATAATAACAGGCTTTCGCTGACTGTGTCTGTTACTCCCTGTTTTTCATTGTTTACATGTTCATTTATAACTTTTAGAAAGGCAGTTGCGTATTTTTCCAGTTTACTTTCACCAACACCGTTGAGCTGTAAAAACTGCTCATTATTGGCGGGTTGGCGCTCCATCATTTCAGATAAAGTGGCATCATGAAAAATAACAAACGGCGGTACATTGTTTTCTTCGGCAATTTTTTTACGGCAGGCACGCAAGGCTTCCCATAACGTGTTATTTGACTCCTTATCGGTATTGTATGATTTTCGTCCCTGACGAGAAGTTTTTGCACGTTTAGTTTCTTTACGTAATAACAGGGTTTCTTCACCGCGTAAAACAGCGCGGCAGGTTTCTGTCAGGCGCAAACTGCCGTGACCTTCAACATCAGGGCTAAGTAAGTTTCGACTGATTAACTGGCGGAAAATGTTGCGCCATTGTTTGGCATCAAATTCATTGCCGATGCCGTAAACACTGAGTTTGTTATGGCCGAATCGTGTTATGCGTTCATTATCTTTGCCGGTTAATACATCAACCAGGTAAGTAACGCCAAAACGCTGCCCGGTGTGGTGTACACAGGAAAGCGCTTTTTGTGCAGCAACGCAGGCATCCCAGGTTTCGGCAGGTGACAGACAGTTGTCACAATTACCGCAGGGTTGTTTGAGCTCTTCATCAAAGTAGTTGAGTAAGGCCTGTCGACGACAGGAGGTGATCTCAGTAAAACCCAACATGGTTTCAAGTTTATGATGTTCAATACGTTTGTACTGTTCTTCAGCGGTTGAGCTCGCCATCATTTGTTTAAGCGTAATTACATCCTGCAGACCATAACTCATCCAGGCATTGGCAGGCAGGCCGTCGCGCCCTGCCCGGCCAGTTTCCTGGTAATACGCCTCCATGCTTTTCGGTAGATTAAGGTGTGCCACAAAACGCACATCGGGTTTGTCTATGCCCATGCCAAAAGCAATGGTGGCAACGATAATAACACCATCTTCATTGAGAAAACGTTGCTGATTATGGGCTCGAATGTCAGTCGATAAACCGGCGTGGTATGGCAGTGCAGTAAACCCTTTTTCCGTTAACCACTGCGCGATGGCCTCGACTTTTTTACGTGATAGGCAATAAACAATACCGCAATCATTTTCATGTTCATTCTGAATGAAACGTAACAGTGCAGTTTTTGCATTATTCTGTGCCTCGGTTATGCGATAGCAGATATTGGGCCGGTCAAAGCTGGAGGTGTATTCATTGGCATTATCCAGTGCTAAACGGTGTTTAATTTCGGCGCGAGTTTTTTCATCTGCAGTGGCGGTTAAGGCGATGCGTGGAATGTCTGGAAATTGTTCATGCAGCAGGGATAGCTGTATATAATCCGGGCGAAAATCATGTCCCCACTGTGAGACACAATGAGCTTCATCAATGGCAAAAAGTGAGATCTGTGTTTGTCCCAGTAAATTAAGAAAACTGCCGGTAGTCAGTCGTTCCGGGGCAACATATAACATGTCGAGTTTGCCACTGATTAAATCCTGCTGCGTTTGTCGAGCAGTTTGCGCATCCAGTGTTGAATTTAAGTAGGCGGCATTAATGCCATGTTGTTTTAATGCGATGACCTGATCATGCATGAGTGCGATAAGAGGTGAAATGATAATGCCGACACCACGCCGAACGAGTGAGGGTATTTGATAACACAGCGATTTGCCGCCACCTGTGGGCATAAGCACAATCGCATCACCACCATCGACTAATGTCTGAATGATTTCGCCTTGTTGCAGGCGAAAGTTGGAATAACCAAAAGTGTTGCGTAGATAATCGAGCGCAGCATCGTCCATGTCTGTTACTCCGGGGGTAGATTAGGCGAGATAGTTTAGCTTCAATATGTCGGTAAAATTTTACCTGTATAAAGGACTAAAAGGAACAGTTTGAGAGGGGAAGCCAGGTCATTAGTGTCTATTAAAGATCAAAAGCATGAACTCGCGAAGAACACAAAAAACATTTTCTGCGTTCTTCGCGGATTAATGTTTCTATCCGTCCGTAATACAAGCAAATGCATCTGCCTGCGTTAGATCGGAAAATTAGCTACAACCTTTTGGCCGTGGTAGTCCTGCAATTTTATTAGCGCACTTGATCAGACCGGTGGGGAATAAAGAATAAATATATTTTTGATCACTACGATCTTTGCCGTATTTTTTCTTCATTATTTTTGAGAATGAACGTGGTTCGCAGACAGCGCCGTTGTCATGAAAATAGTCACGTGCTTCTTTGATAATGTCCCAGTGTTCCTCTGTCAGTCCATCGACAATTTTTTCATTTTTAGCGATTTCTGCAGCGAGTTCTTCGCTCCATTCATCAAGATTTTCTAACCAGCCCGCTTCGCTGAGCTGTATAGTTTGACCGTTAACTTCTGCTTGCATTGGTTTATCCTGCCTCTAATGTAAATAATAACTGTAATTACTCAGCTAGCCCCTGAAAACCGCCAGCTCTGCGTTAAAAAATGGACGCTTACATTTGTAAGTTCACATTTTTCGCCTTGATCTGACGGTTCTCAGGGGCAATCTGAGCAGTTACCCTCTATTTTGACTACTCGCTGAGTAGTTAATAATAACCTAGTAATTTAATCAGGTATTATAGCGAAAGTTAGTAAGATTATAAACAACAGGTTTGGCAGGGGTATTTGCTGTGACTTCTCAATAAGCCATGGCTTATTGAGAAGCTACCTGTTTGCTTCCGTAACTATTTGAATTTACTTGTATTTCTTATCGAGCAAGCTGTTCGTTTACCTCCTCACGTTTCACTTTACCTTCCAGCAGCTCAATTAAACATAAAGCAAAGTCCATGGCGGTACCAGGGCCACGGGAAGTAACAATGTTGCCGTCGATCTCAATAGCGTTTTCAGAGATGGTGATGCTGGCATCATCAAGTGCCTTTAACACGCCGGGATAACCGGTTGCTTTTTTACCTTCTAATATTCCTGCCTGAGCCAGTGCTTTGGGTGCTGCACAGATGGCGGCAACATATTTATTATCTGCAGCCTGTTTTTTTATCAGTGTTTGCAGTTGTGCATTGTCACGCAGGTGGTCGGCTCCGGGCAAGCCGCCGGGAAGGACAATAAGATCAAAAGATTTGTTCACCACTTTATCGATACTGGTATCCGGGATAATGGTGGTGCCACGTGAGGCTGTTACCGGTTGCTCGTCAAGACCACAGGTAGTCACGGTTATACCTGCTCGTACCAGCAAATCGGTTATGGTTATTGCTTCGAGTTCTTCACAGCCCTGTGCAAGGGGTACTAGTACATGTGACATGATTGTTCTCCGTTTTGTAACTACTCAGCTCACCCCTAAAATCCGCCATTTTTGCGTTAAAAAATGGACACTTACATTTGTAAGCTCACATTTTTTGCCTTGAACTGGCGAATTTTAGGGGTAATCTGAGCAGCTACAGGTTATTTATACTACTCGCTGAGTTTTTTATCTGGTTTGTGTAGTTAATTAGTTCTGAAACCGGTAATAATGTTATGCCGTGCTGGTTTAATTCTGTTAAATGGTTTTGCAGAAACTTTATAGTTTTCGGGTGCGGATGTGCAATCGCCAGCGCGTAACCCTGTTGCTTTGTTTTTTTTATAAATCGATCAAATTGCTGGCGCAGCGTGTTTTCTTTGTTATCGGGATCAAGAAAAACATCACGTGTCAGGTTAGGTATGTTGTATTCAGTTGCAATTTTTTCAGCGACAGTCTTGCTGCTGGTTTTGCTGTCGATAAAATATAAATTGCCTCGCTGTGAAAGTTCATTCATTAACCAGCTCATATGGCCGGGGTGCCGGGTTAGCAGGCTACCCATGTGATTGTTTACACCTCGCACATAAGGTATGGAATTTAAATTTAACTGTAATTGTTTTTTAAATTCGCTTTGTGTCATATGTAAATTAAGTGTGCCTGGTGAATGTTTATGATGCGCCACGGATTGCATGGGCAGATGCAGCATGACTTCTTTATGGTTTTTTGCTGCCAGGAGGGCTAATTTTTTTGCGTGGCCTGTTCCTGGAAGAATGGCTATGGTTAGTGCAAAGGGCAGGTTAATGATGTCCTGCCCATTTTTGAAATTATTGCCAATATCATCGATGATTATGCTGGCAAATTTTTCTGCGTTAGCTGAGGCATTTGCTAATGCGGAAAGAATGAGTACAAATACAGGCAATCGTACGGCTAATAACACGATCCGGCACATGAATTGATTTTTATAGAATTAGTAAACATCTCTATTTAAGTTGTATATTTGTCCATGGGTTGATTGAGAGCGGCGCTACATATAGCACCGCTCTCGGACAAGCGCCTGGTGTGCGATTCAAAGAGTGTGCACTTGTTATTCGTGTTCAGGATTTGCTTAAAATACTCATGCCTTTTAATATTAATAATGCTTCATATAGCTGGAAATCATCAGAAGCTTTTAAGCGTGGATGTTCTTCTTCTGCTTTTTTACCTTCTTCTTCCGCTTTTTTTATGGCTTCCTGCGATTTAGTCGGGTTACTGATGCTGTGGTTTAAATCAGCTTCTTTAATGCGTAAGGTGGCATTATCATCCGTAATTTCTTTGATTTCATATCGATCGAGTATAATATCAGGGGTAATGCCTTCACCCTGTATGGATCGGCCATTTGGTGTGTAATAACGCGCTGTGGTTATTTTGACTGCGCCACCACTGCGTAATTCCTGAATGGTTTGTACTGAGCCTTTACCAAAGGATTTGCTGCCCATAACAACCGCACGTTTATGATCCTGTAATGCGCCAGCAACAATTTCTGATGCAGAGGCAGAGCCGCCATTAATTAATACAACCATTGGCAGACCATTCATAATGTCACCGGGTTTGGCATGGAATTTAAAATTAGAATTGTCGATACGGCCTTTTGTGTAAACCAGTTTACCATTGTCAATAAAGGCATCAGAGACATCAGCTGCCGCGCTTAAAATACCGCCGGGATTATTGCGTAAGTCGAGAACCAGTCCTTTTAGTTCATTTTCATTGTCTTTTTTAAGCTTGCTAACTTCACTCACCAGGTCACGTCCTGTTTTGGACTGGAAGTTGCTGATGCGTATGTAGCCAAAATCTGGTTCAAGAATGCGACTTTTTACACTTTTTACGGCGATGATGTCGCGGGTAATAGTAAAGGGAAGCGGCTTGTCGGCACCTTCACGTATCACGATTAACTTGATATCAGAGCCCGGTTCTCCGCGCATGATTTTGACCGCATCGTTTAATGTCATGCCTTTGACTGATTTATCATTAAGCCGGATAATCAGATCACCTGCTTCCAGCCCCGCACGATATGCGGGGGTGTCGTCAATCGGGGAAATGACTTTAACGAAGCCATTTTCCATGGAAACCTGAATGCCAAGGCCGCCGAATTTGCCGGTAGTGCCGATTTTTAATTCTTTGTATTCATCAGGGTCAAGGTAGGTGGAATGCGGATCCAGCCCGGTTAACATGCCGCGAATAGCATTTTCCAGCAGGGTTTTATCATCAACATATTCTACATAATCGGTTTTAATGCGAGCAAAAATATCTGAAAAATTACGTAGTTCCTCAAGCGGAATAGTAGTGGATTCTTCGATTTTTTTCTCTGCCAGCACACTGCTGGTTATTGACACTGATACACCAACAAAAATACCAAAGACCAGAACCAGAAAGGTCTTATATTGCTTACTCATAAATAACTCCAATAAATATAACTACAATACCACTATAAAATGGTTAATGATCTGCGCTTTGAATAATGGTTTAAGCGCAAATCAGGTTAATAGGTAAATGATAGTGCTTAGAGCGTATTAATGCCAGCTTGTTCCACTATAAATAATTACGAATTACGAATTACGAATTACGAATTACGAATTACGAATTAGCCGTTGGTGTGTTTTTTTGCATACCCTCTGGTCAATGGGTGATAAAAAAACATACTCAACTCAGATATTTACTTGAGTATCCACGACTCGTAATTAGTAATTAGTAATTAGTAATTCGTAATTATTTAGAGCTGCACCATTTAGCCGGGTTGACCGGTTTGCCACGGGAGCGAATCTCGAAATAAACACCGCTTTGCGGCTGTCCACCACTGTCTCCGGCGGTTGCAATAACATCACCCGCAGCGACCCAGTCACCGGTTTGTTTGAATAAAGACTCACTGTTAGCATATAGGCTCATGAAGCCGTCACCGTGATCGATAACAGTAATAAAGCCGAAGCCCTGTAGCCAGTCTGAGAAAGCAACGCGACCGTGGCTGATAACATGAACAGGCGTACCAAAGTCTGCTTTGATTAATACCCCGTTCCATTTTAAATCGCCACGTGCTTTAGACTGACCAAATTTGCTGAGAAAGATGCCCTTTGCCGGCCAGGGTAGTTTGCCTTTTTGCGCCACAAAAGGCCGGTTTTCTGAGGGGTTGGTGGGAATATCTGCGAGTAATTCTCCAAGTGATTTGAGCAGATTTTCGATACGACCACGACTGTTTTCCAGGCTGGATAAGGTATTTTCCTGGTTTTTAATTTTATTGCTCAGCTCGGCCAGTAAGTTTTTACGTTGTAATTGTTGTTTTTGACGTTTTCTTTTCTTTTCCTTTTGTGCCTGCAACAGCGAGTTTTGAGTCATCAGGGTTTGTTGGAGGGCAGCTTCCGTTTGTTTTTTTCTTTTTATAGTTTCGGTGAAAGTTTCGATTTGTTGAGTTCGGGCACGATTAAAATAGTTGAAATATTCCTGTGCTCTGCCTGCCTGTGCCGGCTTTTGCTGATTTAATAGCATTTTCAGGTTTTGCTGATGTCCCATGCTATAGGCTGAACGCATTTGTTCTGATAAAGCAATTTGTTGTCTGTTTAATTGTTTGTTGAGCTGTGTTAAATCATTTTCCAGCTTTATTTTCTGCAGCCGTATTATTTGTACGTCTTTGGCCAGGCTCTTGAGCGCTATAGCATTTTTACTGATTTCAGATTCAAGTTTTTGAAGTTCGATGAGTATATGGCTGCGTTGTTTTTTACTGCCTTTGAGGTGTTGCTGTATTTTTGTGATGCTTTTTTGTAGCTTTTCAAGTTTAGCTTGATAGTGCGTCCTATCTTCATTTTTTGATGCATAAACCGTGTTGCAGCAGAAAAAAAGACTTAAAAATAAAAAGATTAAGAGGCCTTTGCACGAAGTAAAAAGGTTGAAAGAAAAACGAGCAGTGGCACATGGATGTGCCGTTAACGAACCTAAGGATGGAAAATCGTGTTTTCGTTTTTCTTTGCTTTGTCGAGCCGTGGATGGCTTGTGCAAAGCTCTCATTAAGCAATAAGTGTGCAATTCAGTGTCTGTACAAAATATGTGAGTGTTCTGTTAGTTTCTGACCGATGTCGAGAGTTGAGTAAAAATAATTACTCAACTTCTTGATTTAGCTGTTTCAATTCAAAAAAAAGTGTATTAATGTATGATTTATTAATAATATAATTAATTATGTTTATTTGTGCGCTTTTTCATTGAGGAAAGAAATATGGCTATAAGACCGAATGACCCTGATTTAATGTCACGAGATGAAGATATCAGCCGTGCCTCACGTTCTCTTAAAGCGATGTCCCACCCTCTGCGGTTAAAGATTTTATGTACTTTAGGCGATCAGGAAGTGAGTGTACAGGATATCGTTGATGCTGTCGGTACCTCACAAAGCAATATATCTCAACACCTCGCTATATTGCGTGATAAAGGTATCCTTGCCTCCAGAAAAGATGCCAATAAAGTGTATTATCGTGTCGGCGATACCCGTACCTTACGTTTAATCGGTATGATGCAGGAAGTGTTCTGTTCGACCGGTCACTAGTATTCCGCTTATCAGGTCGCATTGTTAATGCGCTTTAATTAGCAATTCTATTGTCTTATTTTTGCCTGCGTATCAGTCAAAGCGTTATAATGACCTTTTCTGGAGGTGTTTAAGTAACGCTTTCCCTAATCCTATAGTTTTCTTTTTAATCATGTCCTGACGGGGCAACATCATTAGGTATCATTGTGGAGCAACTCTCTGAATTTGTATCAAACAATTTAATATTATTCGCCGCCCTGGCCGGGGTATTGGTGATGCTGATAAAAGCTGAATTAGACCATCAGGTTAATAAAGGAAGGCTGTTGTCTGCGACCATGGCGATTCGTTTAATGAATAACAATGATGATGCACTGATTATTGATATTCGCTCTGTATCTGAATATAAAAACGGCCACATCAAGGGCGCTAAAAACACCCCTTTAAACGAATTTGCAGCAAGCCTGGATGGTTATGCTAAATTTAAAGACAAGCCGGTTTTGATTTATTGCAATTCGGGTACAACGGCAACGCGTGCGCTAAAGCTGTTAAAAAAAGCAGGTTTTGAAAATATTAATAATCTGGAAGGCGGCATTGCGGCATGGAAAGAAGCGAATATGCCCCTGTCTAAAAAATAGTAACTACTTAGGTTGTTTAGTCTGTAGTCTGTTAGGGTATGTACCCCTAAACACCTACAGACTAAACAACCTAAATTCAGCCCTAACCCCTAACCCACTACAGATTATCCACCTGAGTATTTACATTTTTAGGAAAAAGTTATGAGTGAAGAACAAACGAGTGAAGAGCAGCAGTTTGCTATTCAGAAAATTTATTTAAAAGACGTTTCTTTTGAGTCGCCTAATTCGCCACAGGCGTTTACCGATGGTGACTGGCAGCCGCAAATCAATGTGCAGTTAAACAGCAGTCATAAGGTTATTACCGATGATATTTACGAAGTGCTGTTAGAAGTTACTGTAACGGCAAAACACAAGGAAAAGACCGCTTTTCTTGCTGAAGTGAAACAGGCTGGTATTTTTACTATGTCTGGTTTTCCACAGGAAAATCTTGCTGGCATGCTGGGTGCGTATTGTCCGGAAACCCTGTTTCCTTATGCCAGAGAAGCCATTTCCGACTTGATTTCAAAAGGCGGTTTCCCGCAATTATTGCTTGCTCCGGTTAATTTTAATGCACTGTATAGCCAGCAAATGCAGCAACAGGCTCAGGCAGGCTCGCCGATAGAAGCGCCGGCTGACAAGGGCGTAGCACACTAAGAGGTTGCTGCCAGCATTCCCTTGGTATAAAAACATGCCGGTCGTTGATCAAAAACACCCCATTGTGGTGCTGGGTGCGGGTTCCTGGGGGACGGCGCTGGCGGTTCATCTGGCTAGAGCCGGGCATCAGGTTTTATTGTGGGGAAATGAAGCTGATCATATTCAGCTTTTAAAGCAGCAGCGCTGCAACCAGCAATTTTTGCCGGATATCGTTTTTCCCGAGTGGCTACAGGTAACTGCAGACATTGAACAGGCACTGGCATCACCAGCGTGGATTCTGATAGCGATCCCCAGTCATGCTTACCGTTCTTTTTTACGAAAAAACAAACATTTGTTTGATGAAAACATCGGTATTGCCTGGGCCAGTAAAGGTCTGGAGCAGGGCAGCGGCAAACTGATTCATCAGGTGGTAGCAGAAGAATTACCACATTGTAAAAAAACGGCGGTTATGTCGGGTCCTACTTTTGCTGCTGAAGTTGCACGAAATTTACCCACCTCTATTACTGTTGCCTCGACCTCTGCCTCTTTTTCCAGCCAGATTAGTGATGATTTGCACAGCGGGCGTTTCCGCGTGTACTTAAGCAGCGATCTTATCGGTGTCGAGCTGGGTGGTGCATTTAAAAATGTACTGGCGATTGCCGCAGGCGCAGCAGATGGTTTGGGTTTTGGAGCCAATACCCGCGCCGCATTAATAACCCGCGGCCTGGCAGAAATGATGCGTCTGGGTGAAGCCATGGGCGGTAAGCGTGAAACCTTTATGGGGTTGGCCGGCATGGGTGATTTAATATTAACCTGCACCGATAATCAGTCGCGCAACCGACAAACAGGCTTGTTACTGGCGCAGGGCAAAACGCTGGAACAGGTGCATAAAGAGATAGGTCAGGCAATTGAAGGCATCAAAACCACAAAAGAGGTGGTTGACCTGGCGCGAAAATACCATGTTGAAGTGCCAATTTCTGAGCAGGTTTACCGTGTTTTATATGAAAATTGCCCAATAAATGAAGCGGTGCAGGCATTATTAAGCCGTACATCTTCACAGGAAACGGTTTAGTTTAAGGGTTTAGTTTTAAAGCGAAATGTAAAACAGTGAGCATTTATGACGAAACAGCCCTGCGTTTATATACGATAAAAAATATGATAAAAAAAGTTGACGGAATGCGCAAGGTGGAATAGAGTTGCCAAAATTTATAATTGCAAACTGAGAGTCAAGGAGTCCTCGGTAATGGATGCTGCAATAACATATAGCAAATCACGTAGCTTATCTGCTCGCAAAAATAGTGGTTTCAACAAGGCCGGTTTAGCTGATTCTGCTGTGTTTGCCACGGATGGACAGAGGAATTGGATTGTCCAGTACGGACATCGTATACGTGAAAAACTCATTCCCTCATCTATAGATCACTCTGAATTACTCACCAGGTTTGCTATCCTGGTACTGTTTTCCTCGCTATTTTTGTTAGCGATGCCACCAGCTCACGCTGATGGCAATTGCCCGATGCTCATCGGTCCCACCAACCAGAGCGACAACGATGGGGATGGGATAGGGGATGTCTGTGATAACTGTATTTCGGTTCCCAATTCTGATCAGCGTGATACCAATGCTGATGGCTTTGGCAATATCTGCGATGCGGATCTTGATGGCGACCTTCTGGTGAACCTGAGCGACTTTTCCATGTTCAGAGCTGCATTCGGTACGACCGGTCCTGATGCGGACTTAGATGGTGATGGCCAGGTGAATCTAAGCGACTTTTCAATATTCAGAGCGATGTTTGGAAGCGTACCGGGGCCGAGCGGGCTTACTCCCAAAGTTGACAACACCCGTCCGGTAGCCGATGCAGGTTCCGACCAGACGGTTACCATCGGTGCCACGGTGAGGCTGGATGCCAGCGCTGCTACCGACCTCGATGGCGATCCACTAAATTACCTGTGGACACTGACGGCTACCCCCATCGGTAGTGTCGCTGTCCTCAGTAACTTCAATGCCCTGATGCCCACGTTCACCGCTGATTTGGTCGGCGACTACGTGGTCACCCTCACGGTCTTCGACGGCACCGCGACCAGTACTCCGGACACCGTTTTCGTCAGCACGACGAATGTCCCGCCGGTAGCGCATGCTGGTTTGAACCAGAGCGCGAACATCAGTGACATCATTACCCTTGATGGCAGCACCTCGACCGATATCGATGGTGATCCGCTCACCTATCAATGGACGATGGATGCGATCCCCGCAGGCAGTGGTGCGACGCTTTCCGACCCCACAGCCATCCAGCCCGATTTTCAGGTGGATTTATTGGGCGAGTATGTCAGCTCGTTAATCGTTAATGACGGTAGCGCAGACAGTGCACCTGATATCGTCACCATTACTACCGGCAATGCGCCGCCTGTTGCCGATGCCGGACCTGACCAGAGCGTCACCGTGAGCAATCTGGTGCAGCTCGACGGCACCGGCTCCATTGATGATAACAACGATCCGCTTTCCTATCTTTGGTCATTGCCCAACATCCCTGCGGGCAGCAGCACCAGTCTTGATAATCCCGCATTGCCCAGCCCAAGTTTTACTATCGATGTCCCGGGCACCTATATCGGCCAACTGATTGTCAATGATGCAACCGCAGACAGTGAGCCCGATACAGTGGTCTTTACCACAGGCAACGTTCGCCCGGTTGCCAACGCAGGTCCAGATCAGACCGGCGTATTCGTCGGCGATACCGTTTTGCTTGATGGCAATGGTTCCAGCGATGCCGATGGTGATAATTTGAACTACCAGTGGTCAATCACTAGTCAGCCTGAAAACAGCGCAGCAATTTTGTTAAACGCGCAAAATATCACGCCAGTATTTACTGCAGATCAAACCGGGTTTTACGTTTTTCAGCTGATAGTCAATGACACTGTTTTAGACAGTGCCCCGACCACCATGACCTTGCAGGTTGATCCGCCAGCGCCACTGTCGATAACACTGGACGCCCCGGTCGATCAACTGTTTACCAATCAATCCAGCATCAACTTCACTGGCAGCCTCAGTCATGCCGCCACACTGACGATCAATAACCGGAGTGTCTCAGTGCAAGCCGACCTCACTTTCAATCACCCCGTCACCTTACAGCAAGGCTTAAATAGCGTTACCTTGCAGGCAACTGACGCAGTTAATTCTTTGGTAACACTATCACGCCAGATAACTCTGGATACTGCCCCGCCTGCTGTTGCCAACACAGGCTTTATTACGGTCAATCTGCCCGACACCACTGGTGTGACCACCATCACTGGCGAAGCAGGCAGTGTCGAAGCATTTGCCCAGGTAGTCATCACTAACCTTCGCAGTGGTGAAGTCACCCTTGTAACTGCCGATAGCAATGGTAGCTTCTCAGCACAGCTTAATGGACAAGCTGCCGATAGCTACAGCCTGGTAGTACGCGATGCCGCTGGCAACCAGAGCGCGGCAGAAAATGTAAATGATGGTAGCCAGAGTGGTAGCCTGCCGCCCGACCCCGCCAGCATTGCACCAGCACTTGACCCCACCATAAGCACCTCACATCTGGCAGCCACTGCCTTTTTATACAGCGGAACTAACCCGATACAAACTGGGGTAGCGCCAAACACCATAGAAATAAAACGCAGTGCGGTTATACGAGGTAAAATCAAGGACAACCAGGGTCAAGCACTATCGGGCGTAACCATTACCATAAAAAATCACCCTGAATTTGGTCAGACCTTAAGCCGCAGTGATGGCGGTTTTGATATGGCAGTCAATGGCGGTGGACTGCTCACCATCAACTACGACAAAGACGGCTATTTACCACTGCAACGCCAGATTAACGCCCCCTGGAACGACTACGCCATCGTCGATGATGTGGTTATGATCCAGCTCGACAGCCGCGTTACCAGTGTTAATCTCAGCAACAATGCACAGGCATTTCAGGTAGCGCAGGGCAACCCCGTCACCGATGTTGATGGCACCCGTCAGGCAACCATATTATTCCCGCAAGGCACAACGGCTACCATGACATTAGCAGATGGCACAGTACAAGCCCTCACCACACTCAATGTCCGCGCCACCGAATACACCGTCGGCGATAACGGACCGGCAGCCATGCCAGGGCCACTACCACCGCAAAGCGCCTACACCTACGCCGTCGAACTCTCGGTTGATGAAGCCATAGCCGCCGGTGCCAGCCGTGTTGATTTTAACCAGCCACTGCCCGTTTATGTTGACAACTTCCTTGGCTTTCCCGCTGGCGAAATTGTGCCCGCAGGCTGGTACGACCGCGAAAAATCCGCCTGGATACCTTCTGACAATGGTCTTGTTATCGACATCCTTGCTATCAATAATGGTTTGGCAGAGCTTGATGTAGATGGTAGCGGCACTGCCGCCGATGCCGCCGCCCTGACAGCTCTTGGTATCAGCGATGCCGAACGCACCCGCCTTGCCACCCTGTACACCGCTGGCAACAGCATCTGGCGCATTCCTGTCAGCCACTTCACCCCCTGGGATTACAACTGGCCATGGGGACCCCCACTTGATGCCACGTCACCACCGCCACCGCCAGTACCCGATCTGCCGCTGCCAGATGAAGATGAAGAATGTGTCACTGGCTGTATTATTCAGCCGTTGTCGCAGTCGCTGGGTGAGCATTTGCCCGTTATCGGCACTACTTTCAATTTATCCTATCAAAGCGAACGTATGTCAGGTAATGTAGCGGCTCGTAGCCTCAATATACCTATCTCTGGTACTACAGTGCCAGCCAGTCTGCTGGGCATTGACCTTACCATCACCATAGCAGGTCAGGTGATACGCAAAAGCTTTCCAACCACAGCCAACCAGAGCTATCGTTTTGTCTGGGATGGTAAAGATGTTTATGGCAGGTCAGTGGCGCAGGCAGAAGCCATCATCAAAATCGATTACCGTTACCGCTTGGTTTATTATTCTGCTCCGCGGGATTTCCAGAGTGCTTTTGGTCGTGTTAGTGCCAATGCAGGGGGGGCTAGTTTTCTGGCTAGCCGTGGCACCACCACAGCGATAAGTCAACAATGGCGGCAGACACTTAGTGGTATTGGTCAGTCTCCCAATCTGGCTACCAGTTCTCTTGCTGGCTGGGGACTGGATATTCATCATTCCTATAATCCCAATTCAAATACTCTTTATCGGGGAGATGGATCGCTACGCTCCGCAGCTTCTGTTAGCCGAATAGTTACCACTATAGCGGGTACAGGAAACCGGAGATGGAGATATTCTGACGATGGTGGACCAGCTACACAGGCGCAATTGTACCCCCGTAACATAGCACTTGATGCTGATGGCAGTATATATTTTACGGACTCTAGAAATCACCGAATTCGTCGCATAAGCTCCGATGGCATTATCACCAACATAGCAGGTGAGGTGTGGACTGATTATTTTTGGTCGGGTTTTTCTGGCGATGGTGAACCAGCCACACAGGCGAAATTGCACACTCCTAACGGCATAGCACTTGATGCCGATGGCAGCATATATTTTGCAGACAGTGTTAATCGCCGTATTCGTCGCATAAACCCAGATGGCATTATCACCACCATAGCAGGCACCGAGGAACTGCGGGGTTTTTCTGGTG
>CAYQXD010000072.1:0-15109 GCA_964421315.1 uncultured Thiotrichaceae bacterium
GAAAACCGATGGTATCACTAGCGAGGGCAATACCACCAGGAATGAGTAGACGGCGGAAACTTCGCCGGCTAGCCTGTTCGCAAGAACTGCCGTCAACCACTTCAGATCCCATAGAGCTTATCATCTGCACCCCATGACTCACGCCTATGGCAAAAACCAGGAAGGGAACAAGAATGCTCATGGGATCGATACCAAAGCCCAGCAACGGCAGCATACCCAACTGCCAGGTTACCGCAACAAGAGAGCAGGCCAACGGCACCAACGTGATACGCAGTGACTGCGAGTAAAAATACACCAGCATGGCGGTAATAAAAAAGGCAAAAACGAAGAACAATATCACTTTGCCGGCACCATCGGTGATATCACCGATCACCTTGGCGAAACCAATGATATGTACGCGAACTTCATCGCTCTGGTATTTGCCGCGAATCTTCTCCTCAAGTTGCGTTGCCACTGTTACATAATCGAGCTTTTCCCCAGTCTGCGGGTCTATTTCAAGAAGCTGGGCACTGATAATTGCGCCGCTGAAATCGTTTGCCACCAGCCGACCCATGTAACGCGATTTCAGCAGGTTCTGGCGTACCTGGGCTAATCCTTCTGGCGTATTACTAAAATCAGCGGGGACTACATTACCACCGGCAATACCATCCTCGACCACTTCGGTAAAACGCACATCCGGTGTGAACAGAGAGCTTACCCGCGAACGGTCAACGCCAGGGATAAAAAAGACTTCATCAGTCACCGCCTTGAGGGTATCGAAAAACTCCGGGGTAAAGATGTCGCCCTGCTCAACCGTTAGCGCAATCAGCACCCGGTTAGCACCGCCGAACTCCTTGTAGAACACAAATGTCTGCATGTATTCGTGTTTCAGCGGCAACAGTTTCAGGAAGCCGGCATCCACTTTCAGGTTGGTGGCAGACCAGCCCATGAATAAAGTCATTATGGTGAACACCGCCAGCACCCAGCGGCGGTTATTAAATATCAACTTTTCCAGAAAGGCTATAATGCCCTTAGCTGGTGGTTCAACTTGTGTCGGTGTGTCGACCTGCGTTTTTTGTTCGCTATTGTTCATTCACCGGACTCCAGCTCTGCCAAAGTGGTCAGCCGTACGCCAATCTCACCCACCAGTATCAATTGCTCCTGACCAATACTGAGAATGGCGGTTATGCCCTTGCGGTCAGTCTGAGAGTAAAGTTGAAAATTTTGTCCATTATCACGACTGACCAGAACGACTCCATCCATGCCCACGATCAGCACCGTACCGTCTGCCAGCACTACTCCGTCCAGCAACAGTGCCTTAGTTGCGGTTTTCAGAGAACGCCAGTTAGTGCCTGCATCACTGCTGCGAAACAGATGGCCGCGTAAGCCGAACAGTATCAAGCTTTTATCGCGCAATGATAATATGCCGAACAGTGAGCCTTCATAAGGGGATGCCAGGGTCTGCCAGCTGTGGCCGCCATCTATGGAGCGATAGAGCATACCCGCCTCAGCGGTGAGATAAATAGCATCATCAGAAACAACGGTAAACTGGTTCAGGTGAAAATCATCTTCTGCATTCACCTGTTCCTGAGTCCAACTTTTGCCCCCATCACGAGTGTGCAACAACAGGCCGTAAGCGCCCACCGCATAACCTTCATCGGCATCGCGAAACCAAACATCCAGCAGCGGCATTTCATCCTGCGGTGCAGTTCGCAATAATGTCCAGTTGCGCCCTCCATCCCGGGTACGCAATACCACACCATCGTGGCCTACCGCCCAACCCAGTTGGCGGTCATGCAAATGAATAGCTGTGAGGGTGTTGCGTGTCGGCACACTGGCCTGAGTCCAGCTTACGCCCCAGTCATCAGACCAAAGAATATGACCACGTTCACCAACCGCCACCAGAAGACCTTCGCTCTGCGCAACATCTAACAACAGTGATTTTACCGCCAGCGGTGCGATAACGGCGTATTGATTTTTATTATGAACGGAGGTTGGCTGCGCCAGTAGTGGCAGGTTTGCCGTCAACAATATCCAGCTGAATATTAGTAGCAGGGGGCGCGGAAGGTGACATAATCTCATGGTGTTTTTATGTTTTGTAGTGGCTCAAACTTAACCAGACAAAGTGCGCCAGATTTACTCTTGATCGAATAACTGAGTTCGGTCAATAACGGACTAAGAAAAAACAATATTTTTCCGCACATAAACGCAAATAAAAACCTTTCTATTTTTTAGGTTTGTAGGCAGGCATAAGCGATAGCGTTGCCGGCGCAATACTCTGGCAATGCCTGCAACGCTATCGCTTACGCAGACCTACAGTAATGTAGGGTGGATAAGCATAGCGCATCCACCGGATCATCAATCAAAGGTGGATGCGTTTCACTTATCCACCCTACCAACTAACTACACACATAAGCACTTAGCGCCGACCCTCGCGCCGCAGTGCCCCGGTGGTAAAATCCTTCTTGCTCAGCTTTGCATTAAAATCATACATCTGCTCTTCGTTATTCAGGCCCAACGCCAGATAACGACCGGATTGCAGGTCGTAGTGAGCCTCTACCGTGTACCAGTAGTTAGGCACATCGTAGTAGTTAATAGCATGGCCTTCCGATACCCGCCAAATCTGGTCACGGTTGTCATACTGATCCACCAGCAGTACCTGCCATGAGTCTTCGTCGATATAGAAAGTACGGCGTTTATAAATGTGCCTGGCACCTTCTTTGACGGTAGCATCCACCACCCAGACTCGATGCAACTCGTAGCGCAGGTGTTCCGGGTTCAAATGTTGAGGTACCAGCACATCGCTGTACTTCAATTTATCGCTGTGCAGTTTGTAGGCGTTGTAGGGTACGTAGATTTCTTTCTTACCGACCAGTTTCCAGTCATAGCGCTCAGGGCTGCCGTTAAACATGTCCAACTGATCGCTGGTACGCAGACCATCCGCTGCAGTACCTGGATTATCGAATGCCACATTCGGCGCACGGCGCACCCGTCGTTGTCCCGGATTGTATATCCATGCTTTGCGGTGCTCCTTCTCCTGATCCAGGGTCTCGTGAATCAACAGAATACGACCCGCCAGTCGAGCCGGCGACTTCACCCGCTGCTTAAATCGCACGATCACATTTTCCAGCTCCGCTTCCCTGGCATCAGGCAGGCCGTAGTCGAATAACACCTTTTCGTTGATTTTCACCATGGTGTAATCGCCACCACGGGTCACCGGTGCCTGACCGAAGTTTCGCTCCAGGGTGGCCGCCCGCCAGCGCAGAATGTGGTTCCAGATTACCTCGACACCACTGCTCGGAAGCGGAAACGGGATACCCATAATCGCCCCCGTCACGCCATTGCCACTCTCGGTGAGTTTTGCGTTGCTGGCGTTTTTAAGGGTAGCGTCATAAATATATTGCGGTGCGGCAGCACTGCGATGACTGGGGTACACATTCATCCGGAAAGTGTCGTAGGTTTTCAGCAAAGCCTGTTGCCCCGGCGTAAGCTGCTCTGCATATTGCGCCATGTTTTTACTGCTGATGGTGAACTGCACGCTGTCGTCGCTGTAGGGATCAGGATGGTGGTCACCTGACTGGTAACCGGCAGGTGCGCTAACTCCGCCTGTCCAGGCGGGGATAGTACCGGCGGCATTACCGGCCTGTTCCGCGCCAAAGGGTGTTAATTCATTACCCAGCTTCGCTATCTGCTCTGCTGATGGAGCTGCCCAGGCCTGAACACAGACCATGCTTAACAGCATGGCACTGGTCATAACAGCAGCAAGCCGCAGACTATTGTTCAGTTTATCCATCTGTTTATTCATCTGTTTATTCATGGAGTTTAATCCTCTTTTAGAATGCGTACTTGACGTTAAACGCCACCAAATCACGACCATTGTTTGTAGATATGGTTTATACCTTCTTTTAAGGTGGCTTCGACTACCCAGACACTATGCGCTTCAGAGCCAAAGACATAGCAGGGGTAAGGCTCATATTTGTTTTATTAATTATTTTCAAGATGAACCCTCAGAAAGAATACTTGATATTAGCAGAGACAAAGTCACGGTCACTAAGTAAGTTATGCCGCCCTGCACCCATAAAAGTGGTATAGCCAATATCGGCAGCCCATTGTTGTTTATAGATAGCACCCAAACCTAAGGTCAATGCCTGACGACCCGCGATGAAATTACCACCAGGCCCCGGAGTGATGCCATCAACGTCATGTTGCCAGGCAACACGCGGCTGTAAAATGACCGCATTGATCGCATTGTTAAAAGTCCAGCGACCTAATAGACGGTAACCCCAGGAGGTGGCATCAGGAAAATGATCAGCATCTTCTGCTGCTTTGCCAGCATGGCCGCCACCTGCTTCAGCATGAGCAGGGTTACCAGTCGTTGCTGTAGCGGGGCCATTAAGCCGTAAGGTGTTTTTATCCGGCATACCATGCACATGTGTTACTGCGGCTTCCGCTACTAAAACAAATTGATCCGCACCCATGCGATTCGGGAAAAGTTTGGTCATGGTCGCCTGTATCTGGGAAATGTCTTTTCTTACATAGCCTTGAATGTAATCGCCAGCTGTAACGGCAGTGCCGTTTGTTATTTGATTATCAGCAAAATTAGCAAACGCATCACCCAGCGCACCAGGCAAGGTCGCCAATGGTGTTAATGCCGCAAACAGCAGTTCGACATCATCAATTTGCAACGGCGCATCCAGCTTGTGTGACAATTCGCCCTGTAACGCCCACTCGCCCACATTGGTATTAAAGCTGAGACCCATTAGCTGAATATCTTCCGGATACTCAATCAGATAACTGGCAGTATCGGCAAAACGGTCCACTGCAACTGCGCCCACAATGCCCGCCACTGCAGCGGGGGTGTCTGCCCCTAGATGTGGTGCTAATCCAGCAGCAGTATTACCACCAATAATAGCCCCGGCGGCGGCTCCAGCAGCCGCCAGTCCAGCACTGGTGCCGGAGTTTGCGCTAATTAGCGGCAGCCGACTGTGGTAATTGATATAATAAAAACCAAATTCTGTGTTATTTAAATTTTCAGCAAAATAGTGGAAAGAAACACCCCATTGTCCGCTATCGCTCGGCTCGTTATCACTGGTACGTATTACGCCTAAAAAATCAGAATCCGGTGTCAATGTTTGACCGACAGCAGCAAGATCAATATTAACCAGCGCATCAGCCAGGTCGCCCACTGCACCCAATGTAGTGCCGAATATAGCGCCGCCATTACTACCCAGATCAGAAAAATCACCAAACCCCAGTTGCACCTTACGACCACCACCAGTGGCAAAGTCATTGACGCTAAAATAAGAACCGGATGGGTCAGGAATGGTTTCTTCCCAGTCCAGTTGCACAAAACCTTCGATCGAAAGGTTTTCCGTTGCCTGCCATGAGGCAGAGAACATATTGACCGGCAGCAGGGCTTCGCGCAGCTCTGCGCCCGGCAAACGAATGGCAGCAACATCAACCGGATTAATGGCGTTGATACCACCTTGAATAAAGGTGCTTTCGCCCCAGTTTAATACCTGCTTACCCACACGAAGCTGCATAGATTTGCCACCCAGTTCGAAGCCTGTCCAGATGTATGCGTCAAGTAATTGAATGTCCTCTTCGACTAAATCACTCGCTTTGTCAGACAGGGGAGTGCGTTTGGTATCACCTATCTCACCGTCAGTAAAACCCCTTACACGAAAAAACGCGCCAAAATCGCGCGCATTATGATTAATTTCTATATCGCTAACGAATTTCAGTGCGCTTGAGAAAACGCCCTTATCGTAGTTCAGATTACCGTCATCCGTATTACAGCCAAACGCGGTACCACCATTAGCGGTACAGACCATGGACTCGTCCCTGTCTTCAAGCCGAGTGCTAATACCAGCAGACACCGTGGTGTCGATATTGGCAGAAAAAGATTCGCCCACAAACTCGATGGCATGCACGATCCCAGAAGCACTAAAGCCCAGAGTCGTAACCAGAGCCGTAACAGCAACAGGTAAACTGCCTGCACCTCGAAAAAAGGCTTTTTTCATCTTTCTCCCCCTACACCATTGATTGATGTCGAAATAAATATTGGAATGAATACGCGTTTTATTTAACCAACTATTTTTCTTTACGGGATCATGCCACGAGTTCAAGCAACATGGTCAGACCCTTCCACATATTTCAAGTGGTGTTTTAGCTGATTTTCACTAGAATTGCAAAGGCTTATGGTGAACCTCACGAAAATATTCAGTTACCACATACATCTGCGGAATGTGCAAAATCTTTTATTTGACACAAGAAATCACAGAGGAAGCCATTAAATTAGAATTTAATCTATTTTAACAAAAATTGTAGTATGTGCCCCCGGATTAACTGTCGGAATGGTTGCATTAAAGCCGGTGTTAATGGCATCAATAATACGATTAGCAATAACCGCATAACCACGCGCTGTTGGGTGTACGCCATCCAGCGAGAAAGCGCCGCCTGTGCCATAGGTAGAATTAACAGAACCCGTGCCGAAGTCAATGCCACCTGCATTCAGTTCTTGCATTATGGCGGCGGCATCAACAAAGATTAAATTTTCATTGGCATCAGCTGCGGTCTTGATGGTTGCGTTGAAGGCTAATCTGGCGGTATCAATCGCCTGAATTTCTGAGGGGATTAATACATCACCGTCTTCCAGTGCCTGCCCCAAACCCCAAACAGAAGTTGGGTCACCGAGAGTTGCCTCAGCTCCGATTTTAGAACTCGCTGGCAGCACTACCAGATCGTCAGCTGTTGCCTGTCTGATACTGGGCAAGCCAAAACCTGTCAAGTCTGTTAAGTCCTCATCCTCTATCACTACTGCATTATTCAGTCCGGCTGAAAACACAATCGTCCTTTTAGCAACTTCATCCGGGTTTGCAGCTAAAAGTGCAGCGACACCACTATTATAGGCAGCATAGGCTGTATTTAACGCATCAGCATTCCCCTGATCCAATGGCACTGGATTAAAAGGCACAGTGGTAAAAAACGGAATGGTGCTGACATCAGGGATATTAACTAACACGCCTTTAACCTCGGGATTAGCCGTTTTGAACGCACCAACCAAGACAGTATAAACACTTGCAAATACATTAGGGTCAGTAATATCATCTGAACCATAAGTTGATGGAACAGGATTACCTAGCTGATCGACACCCTCGCCACCCGAAGTGGCATAAGACAATACATCATTATTGCCTATCCACAGCACATAAAATGAGGCTTGCTGTGCGGCTGCTTCTGCAATCATGGTTGCTGTGGGGGATGTAATGTCAGACACAAAACGCACAAAATAAGGATTAGCCGCACCTGTAGCCAAACCCGCCGCATTACCATAACCAGGTACTACTAAATGAAATGATTTCGCCCCCGGCACGCCCATATTGTTGAAAGCACTGCCGTTTAATCCTGAGCCTATCACTTCAGTCGTCGGTGTACCTGTTATGGGTTCAGGCACTGGCGTTTCATCCTCAACACCCGGATCCGGATCAGTATTCAGCACCAATCTGTTAGCAAAGTCAGGATTAGCCACACCACCAAAAAGCAAACCACCAAAATTATCACTCACAAGTGGCTGCTCAAAACTGCCACCACCCACTTTGGCAAACTGCTGCGCCAGTATATTCGGGTAAGAGTTTGTCTGCCCTGTCAGGTAGAGCGCATTGTCAGCATAACCTGCGGTTAATGAATCACCGAGAGTAACGAATTTACTAAAATCAACAGAACCGCTGCTAAAGTTTTCCTCCGTCGGCTCCTCAAACCCTGTGTCACAGGCAGAAACAACGGCATAGGCGAAAATTAAGACTATTATTTTTATCATTTGATTATTCATAAGCGTTACCTCTGATTATTTCGGTAGTTGTTTAGCTTCCGTCGAAATAAATATTGGAATGAATACGAGTTTTATTTAACCGACTATTTTTCTTTGCGTGATCATGCCAAGAGTTTAAGCAACATGGTCAGACCCTTCCACATATTTCAAGTGGTGTTTTAGCTGATTTTCACTAGAATTGCAAAGACTTATGATAAGCCTCACGAAAATATTCAGTTACCACACACATTTTCGGAATGTGCAAAATCTTTTATTTGACACAAGAAATCATAGAGGAAATCATTAATTAGAATAAGTAAATCACACAATGCGCTTTAATTATTAATCTCTGCGTACCCTGTAGGATGGCAATGACAGTTCTGCTTTCATCCTCAACCGAGCGCGATATTACACAACATAAAAACTTTATTTTTCCGGTATTTTTTTTGGTCGTCTATTTTCATCAATAGCAACATAAGTTAATACTGCCTCGGTCACTTTTACACAGGAGGTTTCACCTTTACTCATACGCTCTGCATAAACCTCTACTTTAACTTTTATTGAAGTACGGCCTTCAGAAATAATATCGGCATAACAACTGATTAAATCACCTACAAACACCGGTTTTTTAAATTCAAAAGAATCCACTGCGCGTGTCACTACTGGACCACGTACACGCTTTAATGCCGGGATACTGCCAGCGACATCAACATTAGACATAATCCAGCCGCCAAATATACTGCCACCCGAATTTTGATCAGCGGGTCGTGCAGGCACACGAATGACAGGTATGCGATTTTCAGGCAAGCTGTCCTGTGATTTATTAGCTTTAGACTTTTCTATATCAGTCACTATGTTCCACCTACTTTTTTATTTGCTTTCGCGCAACCTGCGCTCAACTTAACACTAAAACATGAAAACAAAAACGATTAAATGCAACTTTAAAAACTCACGTGGACACAACCTGGATGCACGTCTTGATATACCAGCTAACATCGACATAAAAAAAATAACAAACTTTATTATTTTCTGCCATTGTTTTACCTGTACCAAAGAAACCATTACCACCTTTCGCTTAAGCCGCTTGCTTGCCGAACAGGGTTATGGAGTTTTACGTTTTGACTTTACCGGCCTGGGAAACAGTGAAGGTGATTTTTCCACGACCAACTTTTCTACTACACAGGATGATTTACACAGTGCCATCCACTTCCTGAATGAAAACTATCAAATGCCCAGTTATTTAATGGGACATAGTCTGGGCGGTACTACCGCACTTTCTATTGCACAAAATTACGATACAGTAAAAGCTGTGGTAACGGTTGCTTCACCGAGTGATCCTGCACATGTGTTACATCATTTTGGTCATGCCTTAACTTTGCTTGAGCAAAACATAATGGCTAGTTTTAAGGTAGCAAGCCAGTATTTTGATATTGAACCGGGATTTATAAACGATGTTCGTAATACGGATATGCCATCGGTTTTATCCCAACTGGAAAAACCGGTGCTTATTTTTAACGTCGAAAATGATGCGGTTGTTGATGAAGAAAATGCAAAACAGATACAACAGTGGGTTAAAGGTGAAACACAGTTGATTACGGTGAAAAATACTGACCACTTGCTTGCTGACCGACAATCCAGCGCCGAGGTTGCGCAGCAGATTATTGAATGGTTACAAAAAAACAAAAGCTAACACAGTCCGCGAAACACGCAAAGAACGCAAAAGGTTTAAAATCAAAAATATTTTTTCGCGTTATTTGCGTGTTTCGCGGAGCAGTGGTACATGGAAGTACCGTTCACGAACCAAAGGATGGACTAAAAAATCTTTTCTCTGCGCCCTCTGTGTCTATGTGGTAAAAAATCAATCTACCAACCAGTCGCTTCAGCCACGCCTTTGCCTAAATCGGCAGGTGAGCGCACAGTATGTACACCCACTTTTTCAAGGGCTGCAAATTTTTCTGCCGCTGTACCTTTGCCACCAGCAATAATCGCACCGGCATGACCCATACGTTTGCCTTTGGGTGCGGTGCCGCCAGCTATGAATGCAGTAACCGGCTTGCTGACTTCTGACTGAATAAATTCAGCAGCTTCTTCTTCTGCACTGCCACCGATTTCACCGACCATTAATATCGCTTCGGTTTGCGGGTCGTTTTCAAATAACTGCAAGCAGTCAATAAAGCTGGTGCCGGGAATCGGATCACCACCAATGCCAATACAGGTACTTTGGCCAAAACCCGGATCGGTGGTTTGTTTTACCGCTTCGTAGGTTAAGGTGCCGGAGCGTGAGACTACACCCACTTTACCGGCAAAGTGAATTTCACCGGGCATGATACCGATTTTACATTCGCCGGGGGTGATAATGCCGGGGCAGTTTGGACCGATAATACGTGCACCGACACTTTCGGCAATTATATTAACCTGCAACATATCCAGTGTTGGAATGCCTTCGGTGATACAGACAATTAATTTTATGCCTGCGTCGATGGCCTCTAAAATGGAATCCTTACAAAAAGGCGCGGGCACATAAATAACACTGGCGTTGGCAGAGGTTTCATTCACTGCCTGTTTAACGGTGTTAAACACCGGTAAATCTAAATGTGTTAAACCACCTTTACCGGGAGTCACGCCACCAACCATATTGGTGCCATAAGCAATGGCCTGTTCAGAATGGAAAGTGCCCTGTTTGCCGGTGAAACCCTGACAGATGACTTTGGTGTCTTTGTTTATTAATACGCTCATTTATTATACTCAATGGATTTCAGCTTAAAACATGCCGTAATAACGACATTCATTGTTTGCTGTCATCTCGACCAGCGGGAGAGATCTTATACAGCGGTAGGACAAGATCTCTCCCGCTGGTCGAGATGACACCGCACTTTTCATTACTTACTAACAGCAGCAACAATTTTTTCTGCAGCATCGGTTAAATCGTTTGCCGCAATAATATTGACATTACTTGCAGACAATAACTCACTACCGCGCTCTGCGTTATTACCTTCAAGTCGAACCACCACCGGTACATTCACATGCACTTCTTCAACTGCACTGATAATGCCTTCGGCAATTAAATCACAACGCACGATACCACCAAAAATATTAATCAATATGCCTTTTACCTTGCTGTCCGATAAAATAATTTTAAAGGCTTCACTAACACGATCAGCGGTTACACCACCGCCCACATCAAGGAAATTTGCTGGCTCACCGCCACAGAGTTTAATTAGGTCCATGGTTGCCATTGCCAGCCCGGCACCATTGACCATGCAACCGATATCACCATCTAAAGCAATATAATTTAGATCCCATTTTTTGGCGCGGTTTTCACGTTCGTCTTCCTGCGTCTCGTCACGCATTGCCAATATTTCTTTTTGACGATACATGGCGTTATCATCAATGTTTATTTTTCCATCCAGGCAAATGAGCTGACCTTCATCAGTAACCACCAAAGGATTGATTTCAACCAGGCTTAAATCTTTTTCGACAAACATTTTTGCGAAGTTATGTAATAGATTGGCAAACTGTTTTATTAAATCGCCTTCCAGACCCAGACCAAAAGCAAGTTCACGGGACTGATAGGGCATCAATCCGGTAAGCGGATTAAGCGTGACTTTTAAAATTTTCTCCGGGGTCTCACTGGCGACTTTCTCTATCTCCATACCACCTTCAGTTGATGCCATTATCACCACGCGTTGCGATGCGCGATCAATCACTGCTCCCAGATAAAGTTCACGTTTGATGTTGCTAATTTCTTCAATCAATACCTGATTAACCGGTTGACCTTGTTCATTGGTCTGATAAGTGACCAATTGTGTGCCCAGCATATCACTTACGGCCTGTTCTACCGCATCGGCAGAATCCAGCAACTTTACCCCACCCGCTTTTCCACGACCGCCAGCATGCACCTGTGCTTTGACTACCCAACGATCACCAGAAAGATTTGCTAGTGCGTCAGTGACTGAATCTATTGATTCGACGACCTGATTATTTGGCACTGGCATGTTGTACGCGGCAAAAACCTGCTTTGCCTGATATTCGTGTAAATTCATTTTTAACTCATTAAGTTAGATAGTAACTATTCCGTCCTTTGATTCGTAAACGTCACATCCATTCAACATTACTCAGCGTGATTTGTAGACCAATTTATATATAATCCGCGAAATATGCGAAATACGTAAAAGAAAATTTTTTATCCACAGATGAACGCAAATGTACGCAAATAAAACCCAAAAAACTTAATAGGTATTTTGAACGATAGCAAAAGATCTTGCTAGCTTTGCTTCACCTAATATGTATCGCACGCCCATGAACTGACAATGCCGCTTCATGCAGCGCCTCAGACAAAGTCGGGTGCGCAAACATGGTTAATGCGATGTCTTCTGCTGTTGCCTGCATCTCCATCATTAAAACTGCTTGCGCGATTAGCTCTGATGCCTGTACTGAAAAAATATGCACACCAACTACACGGTCAGTTTCTGCGTCGGCAATAATTTTCACCAGACCTTCAGTTTCAGCCATGGCTCGCGCACGACCGCTGGCTATCAGTGGAAAACTTCCTACATTAACTTTTAGGCCAGCGCTGTTGCATTCTTCTTCTGTTTTTCCTGCCCAGGCAACTTCAGGATGGGTATATATTACTGCAGGAATTATCTCATAATTAACTTCGCCATGATTGCCAGCAATGATTTCTGCCACCATCATGCCTTCTTCTGACGCTTTATGCGCCAGCATTGGACCACGAACCACATCACCGATGGCATAAATATTCGGCACACTGGTCTGGCAGTGTTTATCAACCAGCACATAACAACGCTGATCTCTTTCAATGCCCAATTCTTCACCAAACACTCGGTCACTGTTTGGTTTACGGCCTACCGCAATTACTAATTTGTCGAAGATCTCGGTTTGCTCACCTGCTGCTTTCGAATTAGAGCTGTCTTCATAAACCACATGGACTTTTTTATTTTTAACCTTTGCTGTAACCAGCCTGGCATTGAGCCGAATATCCATTGGCTGCCTGTCTGGATTTTTTTTGCTCAAACTGCGTTTTGCCAGCTTGGCTAATTTGCTATCGACCATTGGCAGAAAATCCTGCATGGCTTCTAGTAACACCACCTGTGAACCCAGGCGTGACCAGACACTGCCTAATTCAAGCCCAATAGCACCCGCTCCGATTATACCTAATCGTTCAGGCACTACTTCTAGCTCTAATGCAGCCGCTGAATCAAGAATATAATTATCTTTTAACATTGCCTGCGGTAAACGCACTGGCGATGAGCCCGTGGCGATAATGATATGTTTCGCTTTTAACTCATCAATTTTTTTTCGGGTTTTACGGCTTAAAACTTCAACACTGTCTGCAGCGGTAATTTTTGCCCGCCCATGAATCAGCGTGACTTTATTGGCTTTAAACAACGCCTCTATCCCCTGCGTTAACTCATCCACCAGCAGTTTTTTTCGCGTCTGCATGGTTGCCACATTGATATCCAGTGATGCAGTAGAAATACCATGCTGTGTGAATTCTGACTTTGCCTGTTGGTATAAAAAAGAAGATTCAAGTAATGCTTTTGATGGAATGCAACCGACATTTAAACAGGTGCCTCCCAAAGTGGCTTCACCCTTATGGTTGAGCCATTCGTCAACACAAACAGTTTTTAGTCCAAGCTGTGCACATCGAATAGCGGCAACGTAGCCGCCTGGCCCAGCGCCAATGACAACTACGTCCCACGCTGTTGAACGGGTTGTAGACATGCTTACACTCCTAATAACATGCGGGAAGGATCTTCCAGCAGTTGTTTAATGGTAACTAAAAACTGTACTGCACTTTTACCATCCACCAGGCGGTGATCGTAGGATAATGCCAGATACATCATCGGCAGCACGATAATCTCGCCATCCACTACCATGGCACGCTCGGTAATATTGTGCATGCCCAGAATAGCACTTTGTGGCGGGTTAATAATCGGCGTGGATAACATTGAACCAAACACACCTCCATTTGAAATAGTAAAGGTACCACCGGTAATATCTTCGATTGCCAGGCTGTTTTCCATGGCCTTTTCGGCATAGTTAATGATGGATTGTTCTATCTCGGCAATACTTTGTATGTCCGCATCACGAAGGATGGGCACAACCAGTCCATTGGGTCCGGAAACAGCGACACCAATATCATAAAACCCGTGATAAACAATATCATTAGCATCGATGGAGGCATTGATTTCCGGAAATTGCTTTAATGCTTCCACAGACGCACGTACAAAAAATGACATAAAACCTAAACGTACACCAAACTTTTTTTCAAAAGCTTGTTTGTAACGTGAGCGCAGCTCTATTACCGGTTTCATATTTACTTCATTAAAAGTGGTGAGTATGGCTGCTTCGTGTTGCGACTGAACCAGGCGTTCGGCGATACGCGCACGTAAACGCGTCATCGGTACTCGTCGCTCCAGTCTTTCACCTGAGACGTTTTGCTTTGAAACACTTTGTTTGGCTGCTATGACTTCATCCTTTCTATCCTTTGGTTCGTTAATCGCACCGCCATCCATGGCTCCTTGCGAAATACCGTCCTTCCTGGACATAACCGCACCGCCATCCATGGCTCCTTGCGAAATACCGTCCTTCCTGGACATAACCGCACCGCCTTCCTGGCTCTTTGCGAAATACCGTCCGTCCATGGACATAACAGCACTTCCATGTGCCATGACTAAAGCTGACTCTTCGGTAGATGCGTTTAAACTATCTTTTTCGACAGCTCTGGCAGTCAGGTATTTTTCCACGTCCTGCTTCAATATTCGACCCTGTTTACCGGTGCCGGTTAGCTGCGTTGCATCAATATTTTTTTCTGCCATCATTTTCCTGACCGATGGGCTCATTGCAGCAGCACCATTATGTTTTTTATCCATATTGTCTTCAACGCGGCTTTTATCCTCAGCGGGACTTTCACTGGCTTGTTTATGATCTTGTGCTGCCACATTTTGTGAAACATCAATAACGGCCAATAGCTGGCCTGCTGTGACAGTATCGCCAATAGAAAATAATATTTCTTTGACCACGCCCGGTTTAATTGTTGGCACTTCCAGAATGACTTTATCGGTCTCAAGATCAACTAAAACTTCATCTTCATTAATGCTTTCACCCACCTGTTTATACCAGTTGGCAATCACCGCATCGGCAACAGATTCGGGTAATTCAGGGACTTTGATTTCTATGCTCATGGTGTTGTGACCTAATTTATTGGTAACTTCTCGGTAAACCTGGGCGGTATATGATTTTCCATCCTTTGGTTCGTTAATCGCACCGCCTTCCTGGCTCTTTGCGCCATAATTG
>CAYQXD010000073.1:0-15055 GCA_964421315.1 uncultured Thiotrichaceae bacterium
AAAAACTGCCGTTCCAGAAATCGTTTTCTTTTTTTAGCTCTGTTTTGCGCATAATCTTTTACGTGTGTTTATTTTGATCTTGGAACAAACGCTATTTCATCACCATGTTCAACAAGCGTATATGGCTCAGAAAACTGTTTATTCACCGTTACCTGTAAGCGATTATCTGCAAACGGTTCCTGCCAGCGTGTTCCGCGTTTACGCATCCAGTTGAGCAAAGTCTCAACATTGGTCACCGACTCAGGCAGGGTGACTTCTTCTTCATCTTTCCCTGCAATTCTTGCCAGTTCGATGAAATAAAGTAGTTTTACTATTACCTTACCCTGGTCATCGGTAATCTTTGCATCTCCCCTGCTTAAACCATGCTGCTCAAGGCGATTTAGATAGTCCTGCCAATTTGTTTCATAGTTTTTGCCTAACTCGTGCAAAGTGTGCCATGAAAAAATCCCGGTATCATGGCCATCATCAAAAGTAATCTTCAATGCATAACTGCCCTGGGGATCTAGCATCGAAATATTCACTCTTTGCTTTCCGTGTACAGGTTTTTCCATTACTTTAACTTCGGCTGCGGTGGAAAATACTCGCAGATACTCACAGGGGTAGTTAAATCGAAATCCATCTGAATACGCAATTTCCAGCAAGCGTGACTTCTGATGCAGATTGATTTCAGTAGGACTAACGTGATTGTTATCTTTTTCTGGACTATCTACTGTCATAACTAATTCTTAAATAATGGTTGAAAACTGCATGTATTCTACCTGTATTTTAAACAACGCAAGATTAATTCCAGAAAAGATAATGATTCTCAATTGAGAATTTGCATTATCATACATAAGCGATTGAATTCATTACTAAATAAACAGAGATCAACAGCCATAAGTAAAACTTATCGCAGCCACAGTATTATTGTTTGGCGTTTACCCTTTTAAGGTCTATCCTGCACGTCTGAAAAGCCACATGTTTAGTTGTGTTAATTGCTTTTATAGATACTTTGGGCATACAATATGTGCCCGCTGCACTAAACGGTACTGAAACGCCTCTGGCGTTAGATGCCTGGCAATAGCTCTATACGACACGAACAACGCTTTAATATAAGTAATATCTTTAGCCTTGCTGGATGTTACTTAAAACGACATGATTCTAAACGGTAACCTCTTATGAAGCGGTGACTGATAAGATGAAAAAAGGTAGTTGAGAAAACGGCTGTAATTCCGCCAGCTTCAAAAAACTATCGCAATTGCAATTGCATAAACTTTAAACTCTAGGAGTTAATAATAATGCCTACTTTTGTACGTACTGAAAAGTGTGATGGATGTAAAGGCCAGGACCGTACAGCCTGCATGTACATCTGCCCACACAATTTAATGAAACTGGACATAGACGGTTCTGACACGGGTCATTCCATGAAGGCTTTCAACCAGGAACCAGAGCAATGCTGGGAATGTTATTCCTGCGTTAAAATCTGTCCTCAAAACGCTATCGAATGTCGTCACTATGCTGACGTTGTACCTCTGGGCGGTTCTGTACAGCCTTTACGTGGTACTGATTCAATTATGTGGACGATCAAGTTCCGTAATGGCGTTATGAAGCGTTTCAAATTCCCAATTCGCACCACTCCTGAAGGTTCTATCGACCCTTATGCTGGCAAACCAGAAGCTGACATGGCTAAAATTGAAGAAAACGGTTTCTTCAATCATAACGAGCAAAACGGCTGGCGTGAAGGCGATCCAGGCGAACTGATCTGCAAATAAATAAAAATTTGCACATTTAGATAAATAATTTAGCTACATACAATTTAGATTAAAATAGAGGAAATAAAGATGGCCGATTTTGGTAATCCTGAAGTTGTCGAAGAAGAAGTAGATATTCTTCTTATCGGTGGCGGTATGGCCTGTTGTGGTACAGCGTTCGAACTTCCACGCTGGATCGAAGCATCAGGCAAAGACATTTCTGTTACATTAGTTGATAAAGCTGCAATGGACCGTTCAGGTGCTGTTGCTCAAGGTTTGTCTGCAATTAACACTTACATTGGACCTGATCAAGATCCAGCTGACTACGCTCGTATGGTTTCTAACGACCTGATGGGTATTACTCGTGATGACCTTGCGTATGACTTAGGTCGTAGCGTCGATGAGTCTGTTCACCTGTTTGAAGAATGGGGCCTGCCTATTTGGAAAACGGACGAGAACGGCGAGCGTTTTGACGGCTCTAAAGGCATGACATCATTGAAAGATGGTGGCAAACCTGTACGTTCTGGTAAATGGCAAATCATGATTAATGGTGAGTCTTACAAGTGGATTGTTGCTGAAGCTGCCAAGAAAGCTTTAGGTATCGACAATATCCAGGAACGTATCTTCATTGTTAAACTGATCAACGACAAAAACGACCCGAGCAAAATTGCGGGTGCAGTTGGTTTCTCTACTCGTGACAACAAGATTGTTATCTACAAAGCCAAAGCTATTCTTCTTGCTGCTGGTGGTTGTGTAAACATCTTCCGTCCACGTTCTGTTGGTGAAGGCACTGGTCGTGCATGGTACCCAGTATGGAACGCAGGTTCTACCTACTCAATGGCTGCTGAAGCAGGCGCTGAGTTAACACTGATGGAAAATCGTTTCGTACCAACTCGCTTCAAAGACGGTTACGGTCCTGTTGGCGCATGGTTCCTGTTGTTTAAAGCAAAAGCAACCAACGCTTACGGCGAAGCTTACATGGTTAAAAACAAAGACATGCTGGATGACTACCCTCCATACGGTGCGGCTGCTGTGCCTGCTTCCTGTCTGCGTAACCACTTAATGCTGAAAGAAATGAAAGACGGTAACGGTCCTATCTGGATGGATACGGTTACTGCTCTTGGCGATTTACGTAAAACATTGTCACCACGTGAAGTAAAACATTTAGAAGCTGAAGCATGGGAAGATTTCCTTGACATGTGCATTGGCCAATGTGGTATCTGGGTGGGTGAAAACATTGAGCCAGAGAAGAAAAACTCTGAGTTAATGCCTACCGAGCCTTACCTGTTAGGTTCTCACTCTGGTTGTTGTGGCATCTGGGTTTCTGGTCCAACCGATGTTGGCGCACCAACAGAAGAAGGCTTAGGCGAAGGCATTCCTGAGCATCTACCTTCAGGCTGGAACTGGGGCTACCGTAGCATGACCACAGTAAAAGGTCTGTTCACAGCTGGCGACGGCGTGGGTGCTTCTGGTCACAAATTCTCTTCAGGCTCTCACGCTGAAGGTCGTATGTGTGCAAAATCAATGCTTAAATACGTTTTAGACAATGCGGATTACAAGCCTGAATTAGATACTTCAGTTGAAGATTTAGTTGCAGCTGTTTATCAGCCTGTTAGAACTTATCTTGAGCATAAAGACTACACCACAGCTATCGACGTTAACCCTCACTACATTACACCTAAAATGCTGCAGTTCCGTTTGCAGAAAATTATGGATGAGTATGTAGCGGGTTGTGCAACTTACTACAACACCAATGCGGAAATGATGAAAGTTGCTGGTGAGAAAATCGACTCACTGAAAGAAGATGCTCAGAAAAT
This sequence comes from uncultured Thiotrichaceae bacterium, assembly GCA_964421315.1. Taxonomy (GTDB): domain Bacteria; phylum Pseudomonadota; class Gammaproteobacteria; order SZUA-229; family SZUA-229. The sequence goes on from CAYQXD010000073.1 coordinate 3,548, forward strand.
GCGTGCTAAAGACCTTCACGAATTACTTCGTGCATGGGAAAACTATCACCGCATCCTGACTGCTGAAGCTCACCTGAAACATATCGAATTCCGTCAGGAATCTCGTTACCCTGGTTTCTACTACCGCACTGACAAGAACTTCGTAGATGAAGAAAACTGGCATTGCTTCGTAAACTCTATTTACGATAAAGAGACTGGCAAGTGGACTTGTTTCAAACGTGCACACGTTGATTTGGTCGACAAGTCTAAGCTGTTTAAATAAAATCGGGTTTAAATAAACCCTGGAAATAAACCCGGGATTTGTTTAGCAATGAGCTATATAAATCCGGGCATCATTTGATGCCCGGATTTTTCATTTTTATAACGACAGTTATAAGTTTTAAATAGTAGGTTTAAAGTTTAAAAACTTACTACTTAAAACTTACTACTTAAAACTTACTACTTAAAACTTACCACTTAAAACATAAAGACATTATTATGAGCCAGGAAGATACATTCAAATTTCAACTACCCCACTCAAGTCCCGTAGAACCCACCCGACTTGAACTGGATGACAAATTAAAATTTCGTTGCCATCGCGGTGTTTCCTGTTGGAACATGTGTTGCTCACGTGCTGACGTGACACTTGCGCCCTATGACATCATCCGCATGAAAGATGCCCTTGGCATGGACACCACCGAATTTCTTAAACAACATACTGTACCGTTTGAACTCGACATGCATTCTGTTCCCGGCCTGAAGCTACGCACCAATGACGATGGCGCGTGCTTATTCATGAAAGAAGAAGGCTGCTCAGTGTATAACGACCGCCCTACTGCCTGTCGCTACTACCCCTCCGGCCTGCTTTCAATGAAGTCGATCAGCGAATCCAGCGATGAGCGTCACTTCCTGCTGATTAAAGAAGATCACTGTAAAGGCCACGAAGAAGACCATATTCAGACCATTGCTGAATACCGAAAAGATCAGGGCGTAGAAGAATACGACGACCTGAACCTCGAATGGTATCAAATCATCCTGAAGAAAAAATCCACCGGCCCCAGCATCGGTAAACCATCCGATATGAGCTTACAAATGTTCTTCATGGCAAGTTACGACATGGATCGCTTCCGTCGTTTTGTAATGAGCGATGCCTTCATCAAAATGTATGACTTAAGTGATGGAGAATACGCTGAGTTCGAAACAGATGACATTGCCCTGATGAAATTTGGTTTCAGGTTAATGAAACAGGTTTTCTTTGGCGAATTAACCATAAAAGAACGTGAAGGTGCCTGGGAAGAACGTGTTAAAGAACGTAAAGAAATTCTGGAATACCGTAAACAGGTAGAAATTTCCAAACACGAACGAAAAACCGAAGAAGCACGTAACGCATCAATCGACGATAATTAATAAAAATAGTCAGCAGTTTGCAGTTTGCAGTCGTCAGTTAGCAGTTAAAAGCTCCTGGTTTCTGGTTACTTTGCTGCAAACTGACGACTGCAAACTTTTGCCTTCTTTATAGACCTCCAAAACTATCGATGAACAACGAAATCGTCACTGTAGGAATCCTATCCGACTCACACGGCTTTTTAGATCCAAGGATAGCGGAAGTTGTAAACCAGTGCGACTACATCGTACACGCCGGCGATATTTTCAATGCACAGGTTTTAAAACAGCTAAAACCATCGATAAAACTGCTTGCGGTTGCAGGCAATAATGATTATCCCGACTTCTGGAAAACGGAAGAGGCAGAGATTGTTAAGGCTTTACCCGACACTGCCGAACTGCACGTTCCCGGTGGTCTTATCTGTATCGAACACGGCCACCGCCTGGGTAATCATCCTGAACACGACCGGTTTCGTAGCGACCATGCACAAGCAAAGCTAATTGTTTATGGTCACACTCACCACAGAATCATTGATCAGAAAACCGAACAGTGGGTGGTTAACCCTGGTGCTTCCGGAAAGGTTCGTACCCATGGCGGGCCGTCTTGTTTGTTACTTCATGCTAGTGAAGAAGAATGGAAAATTGATACGGTTTTATTTGAAGACAGTTAGACGTTGTATGTTGTATGTTAGCAGTTAAATGTTTTCCTGATTAGCCACGAAAACCAACTATGATTATTCTTGCCTTATAAACAACAGTTTAACGTGCTACTGTCATCTCGACCAGAGGGAGAGATCTTATACTACGGTAGAATAAGATCTCTCCCTCTGGTCGAGATGACAACAATGATAATGACATTACGAGCAAGGCTCTCCAGGTTATGCTCAATATTGTGGCTAATCAGGAATAATTTAACTTAAAACATATAACTTACAATATAAAAACTTATATTAAGCCTTAATATAAACCCAGCCTTTCTCCAATCGTGCTGGAATTAGCTCTCTCGCTTTTTTGTCCGACTTCACACCCGACAACAGAACAATTTCCACCCCTTCCCTTTTTTGTGCTTTAGCAACAGATTGCTCGCAGGCATAAAATGAAACACTGCTGTCACTTATTAATTTTTGTATGCGTTGTATATAAGGTGAAATGTCCGGTCGCAACATATTTATACCGCCTTTGTTGGCAATAATATCGACCTTTATAGGCATATTTGCTTTACGGTATGTTGCCAGCAAATGATCAGCCTCGTTTAATGCGGCACTCACAACCTGTAAATCACTTGAATCAATGTGCAAAATAATTTTACGCTGGTCATGGTCAGCCGTAACACGATTAGCGATATACTGAAAGGTGTTTTCAGCTGATATCGCTTTCTCTGCATTCGGGCTGTATTCATACGTTGACCAGCCCAGCAGCACCCCAACAACCAGTGTAACCGAAGCTGCTATTGCTTTAAAAAACATTGAGTTCGATTGTTTCTGTTGCTCACTAAAAAGACGCGATGGCGGCACCTCACTGTAGGCATAACCCACCAGATCACGCACGGCTTTTAACTGGCACACGCGCTCACGCAAGATTTTATCATCAAGTATTAGTTTATGTATCTCATTCATTTCATCTGCATCAAGCTGCTGATCAATAAACAGGTTTAATCTGTCTTCAGTAATATCCTTAATGCTCATTATTTAATCCTCCGCAATTTCAATTCAGATGATTCACCTGAACCAAAATCAAGTAACTGAGTTTTTAATGTCTGACGCGCTCTAAACAAACGACTCATTACCGTGCCAATCGGAACTTCAAGAATTTCAGCAATCTGTGCATAACTCAAATCTGCAAAATCAGCCAGGGTAATAATCTCACGTAGCGGCATCGGTAAGCGTTCTATTGAGTTACGTACCCGCGTGACAATTTGTGACTGTTGATAACGCTCAGATTGATCACGCTGCTGCTCATCCAACATTTCAACAAATTCAACATTTCGACCTTTAACACGCAGGTAATCCTGCCAGCAATTAAAAAGTATTCGATATAACCAGGTGTCGATAGTCTCAATATCACGTAATTTAGCAGCATTTTTTAAGGCTTTATATATTGTCTCCTGCACCAGATCATCAGCCAGAGCAGGCTCATGGCACCATGAATAAGCGATGCGATAAAGCTTACAACGTCGCGCCGCAAACTCTGACTTGAGAGAAAAAGCAGCAAGCAGATTTTTAACCATTTTCATAAAAGACTCCAGATAATGTTATAGACGATGCAAGTTAAAAAATATTCCAAAATATATTTGTGAATAAAATAACACATAGAGCCGTCTGTTAAGCAATGTTTATCGGTGAAGTATAAGTCTAACCAACGCCAGATTCACTATGAAACCAGGTAAATTAACACGAAAGCTGCAACCCTCTGAACAGCCTAAATAATCAGGGGAAACAAATAATCACCTACAAAGAGGACAAAAATGAAAACACTAAAAACTCAACTACTAAACGTTATATTAATGAGCCTATGTCTGTTAATGACCACAACAATGGTGCAGGCAAATGAGCGTTATGGCAAACAAAAAGTGGTTTATCACATTAATTATGACAATCCCAAAAAGCAGGCTGGCGCTTTACGTAATATACAGAACCATATCAATGCCGTTGGTGCTGAAAACCTGGATTTAAAAGTAGTGTTACACGGCAATGGCCTGGCCCTGCTACTGGATCCTGATTCATTGGCAGAGCTGAAAAAATTCAAACATGCGAATGCCAATGAAACTATGAGCGCAAGAATCGACAGCCTTAAAAACCAGGGCATTGTGTTTAACGTCTGCAATAACACCGTGCGCGGCCGCAAAGTCGATCTTGAAAATGATTTATACGATGTTGATAAAAAGGATGTGGTACCCAGTGGTGTAGCTGAATTGGCACATCTGCAGGCAATGGGATACAGCTATATCAAACCATAAGCCTTTTTCCACAAACAATCATTAAAAAACTTAAAACTGGAGACAACTATGAAAAAAATATTATCAACACTTTTACTATTGCTAGCAATCAGTACCAGCTATCAAATATGGGCTGGGGAAGATGACAAACCTTTTGCAGAAGAAAGAATCGTATTACAGATCAGCGATCCTGATCCTTTCAAACAAACCCTGGTGCTTAATGTGGCATCAAACCTCATCAAATATTATGGCCATGATAAAGTTGATATTGAAATTGTTGCTTTCGGTCCCGGTTTACGTTTAATGTTTAAAAGCAACGTAAACAGTGGTCGAATCGATCGCCTGTTTTCCACAGGCGTAAAATTTTCGGCCTGTGATAACACCTATGCAGGTATGACTAAAAAGTTAGGTTATGCACCTGAGTTACATAATAATACGGTTCATGTTTCAGCCGGCGTAGTACGCATTATTGAACTGGAAAATCAGGGATTCAAACTAATAAAACCTTAACAGGTCGACGATTAATAAATCATACCTATAAAAAATACTATTTCCTTTCGGGAGAATGAAACATGAGTTACAAGAAAAATTTATTAATAAAAGTCATTGGCGCAACACTTCTAAGCTGCGCCTCGGTTGCACAATCTGCCAACTGGTTAATGCTGCAAGGCACTGAACCGGAAGGCCAGTCTGAACGCGCCAGAATATGGGGGTTTGTACAGCCCGAATATCAGACCACCGATGGCACAGAAATTCAGGCGGGTGCCTGGTCGGGACAAAAAGCCATCTTCAACCAGATTGGCCCTGAGCTTAAAACCGATTCACAATTTAACATTCGACGTGCACGTATCGGCATACGTGGCACCGGTTTCCCACTGGACACCAAAGTCAATTATTTCTTACTGGTGGAGCTTGGTAACAACGGCATTACCCGCCCGGGCGGCGGCACAGGTAGCGCGAAGCTGACCGATGCCAGCATCACTTTAAACCATATTAAAGGCGCCCGTGTCCGTGTTGGTCAGTTTAAAACACCCGGTTCAGAAGAAGGTCTGCAGGCGATCCACGTGTTTGATTACATTAACTTCACTAATGTGACCAACGGATTGTTATTAGAACGTTTTTTCAATGGTGATGGTTCGGATACATTCGTCACTCCGGGCGGAAATAGCGGATCCGGCGGCGATGCTAACAGACCTAACGGCTCTGTCGGCGCATTTCGTGACATAGGTATTCAGGTATTTGAAACCTTCAAGGTCGGTAACTGGGAACACAGCTACGCGGTAATGGTTGGCAATGGAAACGGTATTGCACGCGGTGATAATGATGACAATAAAGATACCCACGTATACTGGTCCTCTGAGCTTGTTTATGGTGGCAAGGGCGCTCGTCGCCAGGGCTGGAAACTGTTTGCCTGGAATCAGGATGGTAAACGTACACTAACGACAGCTGGTGCGGGTGAATATGACCGTGAACGCTCGGGTTTAGGCACAACATTCCGTAAAGGCAAAATTCGTGCTGCTTTTGAATACATCACTGCTGACGGCATGATCTTCAACGGTACCGATGGCGCGGCAGTGGCTGGTTCAGCTGCCAATGGCCCAGGCACCACCGCATCCTTCAATGTTGAAACCGATGGTGAAGCCGATGGCTGGTATGCACATTTTGGCTATGCGGTACTACCAAAGCTTGAACTGGACATTCGTTATGACACCTATGATCGCATGACCAACGTTTCCACCAAAGAAAGACAGTTCGATACCACAACATTGGGGGCGCAATATTTCTTCAACAAGAAAACACGGGTAACGTTTAACTATGAGTTCAGAGAAGGCGAAGCACCCAATCTTCCTTCAAGTCATAACGCGAACAAAATACTTGATGGCCTGGATGATCGTGTTTCTTTACAGTTAATCACCATTTTCTAACTTAGCAATAAAGACGGTTCTTCTCCGTCCTCTCCATCCTTTGGTCCGTTAACAGCACATGGATGTGCTGTTAACGGACCAAAGGATGGAGAGGACGGAGAAATCAATAACCTGCATTCTTTTCATAAATTACGCTGAGTAGTTACAAAAAAAAAGAAAATCAATCCACCTTAAGGCTCATTCCAACACCAACAAATAATCGAGCAATACCATCCGATTTGCCGAGTTAACAAAAATATTACTGTGATTACTGTCTATTAACTGAAATGATTTTGCTTATTTTGCCACTTTATATAAACACTCGGCATGATAGATATCAATCATCTCGTCAGCTTCACTATTGACTTACGGCGTGTCGAACATGCTAACATACGCAAAAGAAGCTCTGATTTATTCGTAAAATCGTATCTTGCAAGCAAAATCAATCAGAACTTCCTCAACCAATTCACCGTCCAACAAACTTTAATTGTAAAGGGGATTTCTTAATGAAGTCATTTAAGCGCATATTGACCCTGGTTTTATCAATTTCACTAATCAGCCTTTCCTTCGGCCAGGCCCATGCTGCCATCGTAACGAACGATCAGCTTATTCATCAAATTCAGCAACAAACGGATAAAGCCGCCTTATTACAAACGATTAATCGCGCCGATGTCCGGCAACAGATGCTGAACATGGGTGTTACCACTGCAGAGATAGAAAACCGTATTAATCAGATGACTGCGGAAGAAATTGCACAGCTCAATCAACAACTTGAACAGCTGCCCGCTGGTGGTGATGTGCTTGGCATCATTGTTCTCCTGTTTATTGTATTTGTCATTACCGATGTCATTGGCGCAACGGACATATTCCCATTTATTCACCCCGTTACTAAATAAAAAGAGCACGTAATGAATGCAAGCCCTGACTCTGCTAGTGTGCCTGCTCATATTGAGCAGCTGTGCGTCAACCCCACAAAGCCGTCAGATAAGGGATGATGGTTTAGGTTCGCTACCGCTGGCAGTTGAACTTAGCAATACACCGTTTTACCCACAGACACAATATCAGTGTGGGCCAGCAGCACTGGCAACCGTATTACAGGCCCATAATGTTAATACCACACCTGAGATATTATCCCGCCAGGTCTATATCCCTGAACGCAAAGGCAGCCTGCAAATTGAAATAGCTGTGGCGGCACGTCGTCATGCCATGCTGCCATACCCGCTGGATACCCAGATGAGCGCGCTGTTTGCCGAAGTAGCGGCCGGTAACCCTGTATTAGTATTACAGAACCTCGGTTTAGAATGGTTCCCCAAATGGCATTATGCGGTTGTGGTCGGCTACGATGCCGAAAACCATGAAATTGTGCTTCGCTCCGGCACCAGCAAACGTTGGCTGACCCCGTTTGACGTATTTGAGCGTAGCTGGCAACGTGCCGATTTCTGGGCACTGGTCATTGTCCCTGTTGGCGACATACCAAAGACGGCGATGCCATTGCGCTATCTGCAAACCGCCTATGCCTTCGAACAAACCGGAAATCCTGAACTCGCACTCAAAGCCTATCAAGCCGCAAGTAAACGATGGCCTGATAATACCGTTACCTGGCTAACACTGGGCAACATGGCTTATAAAAACCATAACTGGCTCACAGCGGTTCAAGCGTTTAACACCGCTTTAAGCATTAAACCAGAATCAACGACCAGTTGGAACAACTTAGCCTATGCACTGCAAGCCTACGGTTGCGGTGCTCAGTCCCTGTTAGCGCTTCAGTGCGGCTTAAAAATTGCACCTGCCAATAAAAACCTGCTGGACTCATGGCGGGAGCTGATCGACAGTAACTCTGATAGCGAACGGACAGACTGCCCGGTTATACAGTGTTACTATTAACTCGGCATGATCTTCTGCTATTCTGTAATAATCAGTCGGACCTCCGTGATCCCACAGATTTTTCCGACGTTATACAGGCATTGAATGATGAAATCACAGATTATCTGGTTTAACCAGCCTGGCATCAAAGATATTGCGACTGTTGGTGGTAAAAATGCCTCTCTAGGAGAAATGATTACTCATCTGAGTGGTCTGGGTATTAAGGTACCCGATGGTTTTGCCACCACGGCTAAGGCTTTCCGAAATTTTCTGGCACAACAAAACCTTGATGAAAGGATTCGTCTTCGATTGCAGGCATTGGACACTAATGATGTGGTCGCACTGGCTGATGCCGGCACCCAAATAAGACAATGGATTTTAGATACACCTTTGCCTGAACGTTTTCAGGCAGAAGTTACCGAAGCCTGGAAACGGTTACAGACTGACGATAAAAATATTGCAGTTGCCGTGCGTTCTTCTGCCACCGCAGAAGATTTACCAGACGCTTCCTTTGCTGGCCAGCAGGAAACCTACCTGAATGTACGCGGACTGGAGAACGTTTTAACGTCCATCAAACAGGTATTTGCTTCCCTGTATAACGACCGCGCTATCTCTTATCGCGTCCACCAGAATTTCGACCATGACAAAGTCGCGTTATCCGCAGGTATACAGCGTATGGTACGCAGCGACCTTGGCACCAGCGGTGTTTTGTTTACGCTTGATACAGAAACCGGTTTTCGTGATGCTATATTTATTACCAGTGCTTATGGCCTGGGTGAAACCATCGTACAGGGTGCAGTCAATCCTGACGAATTTTATGTATATAAACCAGGGCTACAACAAAACAGACCAGCGATATTAAGCCGCAACCTGGGCAGCAAACTCATCAAAATGGTCTATAGCGATAAATCAGATCAAAACCAGCCGGTAAAAATCATTGCTGTGGAAAAAAAGGATCAACAACGTTTTAGCTTGAATGACAAACAGGTAGAACAACTGGCGCGTCATGCCATAACCATTGAACAACACTATGGGCGACCAATGGATATAGAGTGGGCGTTAGACGGCATCGATGGTCAACTCTATATCGTACAGGCACGTCCTGAAACTGTCGAAAGCCGCGCCAGCACATCAATCATCGAACGTTACCGCTTTAAACAAAATAGTAAACAAAACGCCAAGCTGTTGCTGCAAGGTCGCGCTATTGGTCAACGTATTGGTTCCGGCGCTATCAGTCTGATTAAAGACCCCAGTGAAATGTCCAGAGTAAAAGCCGGTGACGTGCTGGTCACAGACATGACCGATCCCGACTGGGAACCGATCATGAAACGCGCCGCAGCCATTGTCACCAACCGCGGCGGTCGTACCTGCCACGCAGCTATCATTGCACGGGAGCTGGGCATTCCGGCCATTGTCGGCTGTGGCAATGCGACTGAACTGCTTAATGATGATGAAGATATCACTGTCTGTTGTGCTGAGGGTGATACCGGCAATATCTATCAGGGACTACTGGATTTTGAAATCATTCGCACTAGTGCCGGCGATATGCCCGAACTACCAACAAAAATTATGTTGAATGTTGCCACCCCCGGTCGTGCTTTTGCTTTTTCGCAAATACCTAATGCGGGTGTTGGTCTGGCGCGCCTTGAATTTATTATCAATAACAGTATCGGCATTCATCCAAAAGCACTGTTACTGTTCGACCAGCAGAGCGATGATTTACAACAACAAATCAAACAACGTATCGCCGGTTATAACGACCCGGTTAGCTTTTATGTTGAAAAACTGGTCGAAGGCATCGCCACCTTAGGCGCGGCATTTTCACCCCACCCGGTTATCGTTCGCCTGTCTGACTTTAAATCCAACGAATACGCCAAACTTCTTGGCGGTCATTTATTTGAGCCGGAAGAAGAAAACCCCATGATTGGTTTTCGCGGTAGCTCACGTTATTTATCTGAAGAGTTTCGTGACTGTTTTGAACTGGAGTGCCGCGCCCTTAAAAAAGTTCGTAATGATATGGGTTTAGACAATATCGAAATAATGGTTCCCTTCTGTCGCACACTGGAAGAAGCAGAGCGGGTGACACAGTTACTGGCAGAAAATGGACTAAAACGCGGCGACAATAATCTACGCATAATCATGATGTGCGAAATCCCCTCCAACGCACTACAGGCCGAAGAGTTTTTAAACTATTTTGACGGTTTTTCGATTGGCTCCAATGACATGACCCAGTTAACACTCGGGTTAGATCGTGACTCTGCTTTAATAGCTGATTTATTTGATGAACGTAATCCTGCAGTCAAAAAATTACTCACTATGGCAATCACTGCCTGCCACAAACAAAACAAATACATCGGCATATGCGGTCAGGGACCATCGGATTACCCGGACTTTGCTGCATGGTTATTTGAACAAAACATTAGCAGTATTTCATTGAATCCTGATACCGTTGTTGATACCTGGCTATATCTTGCTGGACTCGATTCTTAATAGTTAATCCTGACACATCAATCAAATCATTGTGAGGGTTGCTGCTGCTATATATTTTTTATTTCGAAGGTTAAACAAGCATGACCAACAAAACAAACACCCGCCCGGTTTTTTTTGTATCTGATCGCACCGGTATTACTGCCGAAAACCTGGGTCATGCTCTATTAACACAATTTGCAACGATAAAATTTAAACACCATTCCTTACCCTTTATAGACTCAGAAACTAAGGCACACCTGGCCGCCGCAACCATTAATAAAGTGGCACAAATATCACAATGCAAACCACTGGTATTCAGCACCTTAGTTGATAACACTTATCGCAAAATTATTGCCCGCACTCAGGCACATATTATCGATTTTTTCGATGCTTTTATTAAACCACTAGAAGGTGAATTGGGCATACCTTCTTCCCATGCTGAAGGCCTGTCTCATGGCATCAGTAATGAAGGTGTTTATATGTCACGCATGGACGCAGTTAACTATGCCCTTAAAAACGATGACGGCATAAGTACAAAAGAATACAACAATGCCGATGTGATATTAATCGGCGTATCACGCAGTGGCAAAACTCCTACCTGCCTTTACCTTGCTATGCAATTTGGTCTGCGTGCAGCCAATTATCCGTTAACCGAATCTGATATAGTTAATGGTTATTTACCCAAAGTATTACAGCCTTATCGCGATAAGTTATTTGCTTTAATCATTAATGCACAACGTCTGCACACAATTCGTGAAAGTCGCAGACAGCACAGTAAATATGCATCGATGCAACAATGTCAGAAAGAAACTAGACTGATTAATTTGCTTTTAGAACAGGAAAATATCAATAGCCTTGATAGCAGTCATATATCGGTCGAAGAAATAGCCACCTCTATTATTCAATTAATGAAAATTAAACGGCCGTCAATATATTAGAACTTTGCATTATGGATCTCAATGCTTCGGTAGGGTG